>MWYU01000536.1 GCA_002050375.1 Chitinophagales bacterium 62-2 | reverse complement strand
GTCAGCGACATGTTATGTGCCAACTCAAGCCTGCCCCGGTTGGGATAACTGGAATCTAAAATATAAGTGCCGGGGGCAAGCACTACCAGGTAACCTGCCTTTGCTTTATCATTCACAGCATCATAAAGCTGTTTTATATTGGATACCTCTATCCGTTTATCTTGTTTAACGGGCGAGCCATCTTTTGGAGCTTGTATATCATTTAATGTTACGGGTAAAACCACAACCTTTTCCAACACAGTTCCTGTACTGCCTTTTGCATCTGTTACTGCCGGTGCATCAGTTGTATTTGTTCTGCGAGGCGGTTTTGTATTTTGGCCAGTTGCATTAACACCGCCCCCATTTGCCGTTCCCGTAACTGTTCTATGATTGGAACCAGAGCGTACAGTCTTGTCTTCTCCGGCATTTGCTTTACTATACTCAAAATCGTAAATAGTGGTTTTGCCCCATACGCCAATCGTAAACGCATCTGCGTTTCCTTTGAAGTTGGTGCCGAAATACGAAACATGGCTAAGAGGAGCACCTACACCTAATCTTATACCACCGGTTCCACCAGCCGATTCTTCATTGATTATTTTAGCGGTAGGATTTTTACTGATATAATCGGCAAAATTTACAAATTCACCACCCATTTCCGGATTTGGAAGGGGAGGCGGACCGAACCACCAAATACCATTCAACATATCCCAGGTTTGCCACTTATTGAGAACTGTGGGGCCCTGGTCGGGAACTTTTCCTTTAACGTAACGGCCCGTTTGAAATCTCGGTTCGAAAACAAAATGGTCGTCAGATCTGCCGTCATCATTTCTATCAACCTGCAAAACAACATGTATATTATCCGTATTGTTATCCCTGCTTTGAATGAAAGTAGAATAACGAAACTCTGTGAGAGAAGATAAAAGGGTGTTATGATAGGAAGTACTTCTCACTCGTATAATAGATATTCCTGTAGGGTTATAGTATTCTAAACTTCCATTACCTAATAGCGGCGCAGGTACTCCTGCTGTAAATTGGAGTGTCATGCCAGGCCTGGGTTGTTTCTCCCAGCCGTTTAGGTTGGAATCGGTAGCTGTTACTACCGTTTGTGAAAAACCATTTGCTGAAAAGAGAGCTGCTGCTAAAAATAGTATGGTAAGATTTATTTGGTTCATAGTATTATTTTCTAAAGTTGAAATTGGAATATGTATCCAGGGATACTTGCAGCTTATAATGGCAGTTAAATGTAATACGGGGATCACCTGCATCAATGCACCAATCGCTTAAACAGAATTATAAGCGATATACAGTTTAAAAAAGAGACAGAATGCATTGGGAACTGTATGCCGGTGTTTGTCGTGAAAAGCCGCCGTCTGTCTTTTTCCGGGGTTACCTTTCTAAAATACTCATAGCAAATGAATAAATTGCAGTATGCATTTAGTTGCCGACAATTATAAAGAGAACGAGTTTGTTTTTTCTTCTAAATACCGCATTTGGCGGCATGTGGCGTTTTGGGTAGTACACACAGTGCTCTTTTCTTTAGTTTGGGTTGACATGCGCCCTACTTATAAACAAATGCTTCCTGCTCAGTTGCTTTGGGTACCTCTTTTCATGCTTTATTGCTACCCTTTTATGTATTGGGTACTGCCCCGTTACCTGCTGAAAGGTAAGTACGTTCAATTCACTTTAATAATATTGCTGTGGGGAGTTGCGGGTTATTTTTTAAATTATTTGTTCAGGGCTTACGTTTGGATTCCACTGCAGCAATACATGCATTGGAAAGGCTTTAACAAGAGCCCCTGGCAGCAAGGAACTTTTTTAGCGATGAGTACAACGGCAGGCGTTACAAGTGTTATTGTGCTATTTAAATCGTGGTATAAAAAACAAGGTGAATGGTTGCAGTCAGAAAAAGAAAAAGTAACTGCTGAACTTCAATTGTTGAAAGCGCAGGTACATCCGCATTTTTTATTCAATACACTTAATAATATCTACTCTTTCTCCCTGGACAATTCTCCAAAAACGCCGCAACTAATTTTAAAACTATCTTCCCTGTTACGATATATTCTATACGAGTGTAAAACAGATGAAGTTTTACTTGAAAAAGAAATAATTGTAATGAAAGATTATATTGACCTCGAAAAAGAACGATATGCCAATAAGCTTGAGGTTTCGTTGAATATTGAAGGTGATATAAAAGATAGATATATAGCTCCTTTGTTATTACTGCCATTTCTTGAAAATGCATTTAAACACGGCACTTCAGAGCAATTAGAAAGACCTTGGTTAAGCATGGATATTTCTGTAAAGCAAAATAGTTTCAGATGTAAAATTATAAACAGCAAAAATGAGGATGTAATTGTAAGAGAAAATGGGATAGGAATTATGAATGTAAAAAAGAGAGTTGCATTTTTATATCCGGGTGGGAATGAGTTGAAAATAGATAATGAGCCGGATTTTTTTGTTGTCTCTTTGTTGCTTCAACTAAAGGAGCCGGGTATGCATCCTGCTGTTGTAAGGCAGGAAAATTCTTTAATTGAAAGTTTTTCTTCAAATGAAACTCCGTTGCCTGTTAATTGATGATGAGCCTGCTGCCCTAAGGGTTTTACAATCACATATTGCTAATGTGAACGGATTAGAGATTGTAGCACAATGTAAAAATGCAATAGAGGCAATTGATGTACTGCATGAAAACCCCGTTGACCTGATTTTCCTCGATATTAAAATGCCTAAATTATTAGGGACAGATTTTTTAAGGAACCTTTCCAATCCACCTAAAATAATTTTTGTAACTGCTTATAGTGAATATGCTATGGAGGGGTTTGAATTAGATGCGGTTGATTACCTTTTAAAGCCTGTTTCATTCGAGAGATTTATAAAGGCAATATCGAAAGCAAAAAGAATGATGGGCCATGAAGTTCAAACCCATACAGAAGAATACAAAGCAAACCCCGAAGCCTTTGTTTACCTTAAGGTGGAAAAGAATATGCAAAAGGTTTTTGTTAACGACATCCTTTACATAGAAAGCTGGAAGGATTATATAAAAGTTTTCCTGACAGATGGTAACAGTGTAATGGCTAAGCAATCAATCTCTTCCATAGAAAATCTTTTATCTAACCACCGGTTTTTACGTGTGCATCGTTCCTATATCGTTGCTATAAATAAAGTAAAAGGCTTCAATAATCTTTACATTCAATTGCCTTTAAATGAAGTTCCTATTGGCAGGTTATATAAGCAGGCAGTGATGGATGCAATTCAATCACGCTGATCATTACCTCAAATGGGCGATCGGTGTATTGTC
>MWYU01000276.1 GCA_002050375.1 Chitinophagales bacterium 62-2 | reverse complement strand
GTATACATGCAAGCCAAAAGTTTTTGTAGGTTTATATAGTAAGCGATGGACACGTGTTTAGAAGAATTTGCCTACCATCAAGAATATACCCGAGTTGTGGGGGATACTATACTTGCTTCATATTATACTTGCCTCATGAAAAAGTTGATTTGCCTGAAAAAGATAGGAGTTGTTTATTTTTTGATCCTTACACTATTTGTTCTGATAAGTTTCAGGAACAACCCAGGTACAGTTAATTCAAATTCAGGCACCGAACCTAATGATGCACTTACAACTTTTGAACTTGAGCCCGGATTTAAAATTGAATTACTTGCAAATGAACCTTTGATTTCTGATCCTGTGGATATGGAGATTGATGAATACGGACGTATGTATGTTGTTGAAATGCATGGATACCCGTTAGATAAAACAGGATCAGGAAAAATTAAATTACTTTCTGATTCGGATGGTGATGGCCGGATGGATAAAAGCATTGTTTTCGCAGAAGGTCTTACACTCCCAAACAGCATTATGCGATGGAAAAAAGGAGTGCTGGTAACAGATGCTCCTTATGTATTTTATTTTGAGGATACCAATGGTGATGGGCAGGCAGAAGTGAAAGACACCATGCTTACAGGCTTTGCATTATCTAATCCTCAGCATAATCTTAACAGCCCGGTGTTGGGAATTGATAACTGGATTTACCTTGCGCATGAGGGAGCAGTGTCTACCCAAACTTATCAAAACGAATTTGGAGATGCAGGAAGTGAAATATATTATCCGGCACATCCTGATACGCCACGATTACAAAAAAATGCAAGCGGCCGTTCAGTTCGTTTCCGGCCAGACCAATTCAAGCTTGAGACTACTTCAAGTAAAACCCAGTTTGGTCATACTTTCGATTCGTGGGGTCATCACTTTCTTGTAAGTAATGCAAATCACATCATTCACGAGGTGATAGCTGCTGAATATCTTAAGCGAAATCCTGATCTGCTTGTTTCAAATGCCACGCAATCCCTTTCTGATCATGCCGATGCTGCAGAGGTTTTTCCAATAACAAAAAATCCTGAACATCAACTTTTAACTGATGTAGGAGTGATTACTTCAGCATGTGGAATTACTGCTTATTTGGGAGGAGCTTTTCCGGCTCCTTTCGATAGTGTAACTTTTGTTGCTGAGCCTGTAAGCAACCTTATTCATGTGGACAGAATTAAGTCGAAAGGCGCTACTTTCACTGCCAGCCGCATGCATACCAATAAAGAATTTCTGGCTTCCACGGATCCATGGTTTCGGCCGGTGAATATGCATATTGGTCCTGACGGCGCTCTTTATGTAGTTGATTACTACAGGCAAATTATTGAGCACCCTGAATGGATGGGTGAGGAAGTAATTAAATCAGGCAAACTGTATAATGGTTCAGATAAAGGACGGATTTATCGCATTACTCCTGTTAGTGCAAAACCTGCAGAGTGGACAAAAGGACTTAAGTTAGGTAATGCAACCGATGAACAATTGGTAAATGAACTATCCAATCCTAATATATGGTGGAGATTGAATGCACAACGTTTATTGGTAGATCGTACAAATAAGCAAGTGGTTCCGGCATTAATAAATATGGCTCGAAATACAGCTTCCCCCTTAGGCCGGTTACATGCCATGTGGACACTCGAAGGCATGGGGGAACTACCCCCTTCCTTAATAGAATATTCATTAAAAGACCCGGTAGCAGGTATCAGGGAGAATGCAATAAAGCTGGCTGAACTTCAATTTTTAAATGCTCCGCAATTACAGAATGCATTGTTATCATTAAAAGGAGATTCCGATGCAAAGGTGAGGTATCAACTGCTTTGTTCTTTAGGTTCCGTAAATACTCCACAAGCGTCTCATGCACGAAATGAACTTTTGTTTAGGGATATAAATGACGAATGGATGCAGGTTGCTGCATTGTCTGCATCTTCTTCACAAACAGCCGCATTATTAAAGGTGGTTATAGATACATTCAGGCAAGACGTTCCTGCATATGCTTCACTTTTAAAAAGACTAAGTACGATGATTGGTGCAAGCGGAACAACTGAACTTATCCATCAACTTATTGTACAAGCCGTTACTCCCGGAACAAAGCAACATGCAGGATGGAAAGGGCCCTTGTTACAAGGAATTGCGCAAGGACTTAAAACACAAAAAAGCTTAACGGCCCTTAAAGGTGAACAGGATCTGCTGCTAAAAACATTGTTTGAAAATCCTTCTGCCGCTGTTCGTACTGCATCGCTGGATATGCTAAAGGTGATAGGATTGCCAAATAATGTTTCGGTAAAAAAAGCCAAAGAAAAAGCTGTAATGATGGCCACAAATAGAAAGCAGCCGGAGGATAAAAGAGTGGAAGCCATTAATTTTTTAGCGATTTCTAATCCTGCACCTTATAAGCCGTTGTTACAGAAATTAATTTCTTCCTTTGAACCGCCGGCCATCCAGGTAGCAGCTTTAAAAACACTTAGCGCTATACCCGATAATACGATATCCGGATTTCTTTTAGCTCGCTGGCCTGATTTAACTCCTGCCATACGAAATGAAGCTATCAATACTTTTATGGTTAATAGTGGCCGGATGGCAATTCTGTTAGATGGAATTGAATCAGGTAAAATTCAAACTGCTGCTATTGGCTGGCAACGAAGTGTAAGACTTATGGCGCAATCCGATTTAAAGCTGCGTGAACGGGCAAGAAAGCTTCTTACAAAAAATGAAAGTGAACAAATGAAGGTTAATAAAGAATATGAACAGGTATTAACTTTAGCAGGAAATGCAGAAAGTGGTAAGAATATATTTTTGAAAAACTGTTCTTCCTGTCACCAGGTAAGGGGGACTTTAGGAGTTGATTTTGGGCCTGATTTAGGCACGGTTCATAACTGGTCACCAGGTGCTATTCTGGCTAATATTTTATCGCCAAATCTTTCCATATCCAGTGGCTATAATTTATGGTCAGCTGAGTTAAAAGATGGAAGCTCTTTCGACGGAATAATTTCAACTGAAACGCCTGCAGCAATAACACTAAAAAATGCCGGAAGGGTAGAAAGAACAATTAAACGTGCAGATATAAAGTCATTGAAAGCGCTTAACATGTCAACCATGCCTGCCGGCTTAGAAAAGCAAGTCAACCAGCAGCAGATGGCAGATTTAATAGCATATCTTAAACAAAATAAATAGTTTTTATAGGTAGGTGTTCAGGATTTTTAAAGGCTGTGTTATAGGAGCCAAAAGATGACCCAGCTCTCCTTAGAATAGTGAAAGCTCCCCGTATGTC
>MWYU01000419.1 GCA_002050375.1 Chitinophagales bacterium 62-2 | reverse complement strand
AGGCAAGGGAGATGGCTATGAAGGGTAAGGTAAAACCAACCCTTAATATTGCCGATGTAGAAACCATTTTAGGACCTACAAAGTACAGTAACGAAATATATAAGACAGTGAACATGGCCGGCGTTGCTGTTGGTCTTGCATGGACCTACGTTGGGGGGGATATTTTATTTATCGAAGCTATTTTGGGTGACGGAAAGCCTGATCTTAAGCTTACAGGAAATCTTGGAAATGTAATGAAGGAAAGTGCTTCTACCGCTTTAAGTTATTTACAGGCAAATGCCAGGAAGTATAATATTGATCCGGAACTTTTCAATAAAAAAAACGTACACATACACGTACCTGAAGGTGCAGTTCCTAAAGATGGTCCCAGTGCGGGTATAACAATGCTTACTTCGTTAGCCAGTGCATTTACAGGCAGAAAAGTAAAACCTTATACGGCAATGACCGGAGAAATAACACTTCGCGGAATAGTTTTACCGGTTGGTGGCATTAAAGAAAAAGTTTTAGCCGCAAAACGTTCGGGACTGAAAGAAATAATAATGTGCTGGCAAAACGAAAAAGATGTGAAGGAGATTGAAGCAGCATTTATTAAAGGGGTTACTTTTCATTATGTAAAAAACATGCAGCAGGTGCTTGACCTCGCGTTGGTATAGAACCACGATTGATTGGACTCGAATGATTATGATTTAACGCAGGTTTAATAAAACAATCTTTATGGAAGAGGGAACAAACATTACTAATGATAATTTATCAAAAGTATCTCCTAAAGGATCGATCAACAATGGTCCTGTATTCCCCACAAATTCCATAGTTCATAAAAATCCCGGTTCAGACATTAGCTGGCAAAACCGTTCGGCTGAACAACAGAAAAAATACAAGCAATTTTTGCAGCGGGCAGATAAAAAACAGGTGTTAAAGCACCTGCCCAGCTTGCATGATGAAGCCTTCGCAAAGATAGATTGCTTGCAATGTGGCAACTGCTGCAAAAACTACTCTCCGCGTTTTAAAACAACAGACATTAAACGAATAAGCAAGCACCTTAAAATGAAGGAAGGTACTTTTATTGAAAAATATTTACGTCTTGACGCCGATGGTGACTATGTAACCAGGGCTGCACCCTGTCCTTTTCTTGGTGCCGATAACTATTGCAGTATTTATACAGATCGCCCGGGTGATTGTGCCCGTTACCCTTATACCAACGAAGATGTTTTATTGAAGAGACCACAGTTAACGCAAAAAAATTCAACCGTTTGCCCTGCTGTTCACTTTGTGCTTGAAAAGCTGATTGCAGCTAAATAAGGTTTACTTATAAGAGATTTTTTTCAGGCTAAGCCACAAGGGAGCTAAGGCGCAAAGTTTTTAAGTTATGGTGAAGTAAAGCGGGAATATTTTTCCTTGCGCCTTTCAATGCGTGTTCCTTTGTGTAGCCTATAAGAGGTAGTACTTTTCACGCTAAGCCGCAAAGGAGCTAAGGCGCAAAGATTTTTAAAGTAATGATGAAGTAAAGCTGGAATATTTCTCGGTATGTACGCCTCTGCGTTTCAGGGTGAAATTTTTTCTAAAATAACAAGATTACTCCTCTGTTCACATCTTAATCCGTCTCTTTGTATTTTTAGTTATTATTTGCCATACAGAAAAAGTACTGTTCAGTTTAACTTAGAGGCTTATGGCACATTTACCAAGTTTTATACAAGACCTTGCATTAATACTTTGCTGTGCTGCTGTAACCACGCTTCTTTTTAAATGGTTAAAACAGCCTGTTGTTCTTGGGTATATTATAACAGGTTTATATTTAATTCTACCTTTTAAAGCACAATGGTTCGGTAATATTTTAAGCAGCGATAGAACCAATATTTAAGCACTGGTTATAAAGCTTTTTTATTTTATTGCAATTCAGTTCAAGACCTAAGTTTGAAAAAATTGATTCAGTTAAAAACTTATTATAAAAATATGTTTTGATACTGCGCATAGAAAAAGGTATCTGTTCTTTGTTCGTTAAGGTTGCCCAGCAGGTTAATTTCATAAGTGATACGCTCATCAGTGACATATTAAAATGGTTGTACAATTTAGTTTCACTTCGTGCCTGGCATTCTTCCAATCCTGTATATTGCTTTGCATCCCTTATCAGAAATTCTATCTGAAAACGCAGCTGATAATAACGGAGGATCTTTTCGCCTTTCTGTTCTGTGTCTGTACTTAACAAAATGGTGTATGCTTTCCTGTCCTTAAACTCCACATATACTGCTTTTACTATTCTTTTAAGACTTACACACCAAACTTTTAATTCGAAGCCTTGCAGGTGCTCATCTTCATAACAGCTTTTCCATCTGCGCCTGTCTATATTCTTTACATCCACTTTCCCTGAATAAAGCTTCTTTCTTCCTCTGCCGGTTTTCTGCGGCCCATTGTATAAATAAGATAGATTAGCGTCTGGCCGCATCCGGGTTATTATATGCAAGCCTGATTGTAAGAGCGGATCTATAAAGCTGCTCTTCATAAAATAGCCGTCTGCTGCCAGGTAGTGGGTATAGGATAAAATGGAATCTATATTCTTCTTTACAATATTTACATAATGCTCCATTAACTTTCCTTTCATATCTGAAGGGGTTTGAACCGCTTCGATACTGTAAGCAGCAGCATCTGCCACATCTACTAAAGCCAGACAACCTATTTCCAAACCCGGTTTTGTTTGCTGATCCTTACCACTCCAAAACCAATCCTTACCATATGTCTTTTTGCCGCTCTTGCTAATGTAGGATGGATCGAAAGCTGCAATACATTCCTTTTTCTTTAAACTACCCATCGCAGTTTCAAACCAGCCGGGGAAATTAATCTTACGGCTAAACTGATCACGAATGCTCTTCTCTGAATACCCCCTGTTGCCATAACGATAAATATTTAAAAAGTTATGACGAACAGGAAGCATCACCCATTTCTCAAAAAGCCAAATCAAAAATTTCTTCTGAGGTTTGGTTATTCCTGCTACTTGTTCTATACTTGCATTGATGAAGCCTATGGCTTTATTAAAGGCGGTTAGATGTTGTTTCACACCAAATCTTACTGCCTTTTTTATTTACATCATCGCATCTTAGTATCTTTTTGTCTCAACAATAATTATTCACAAGCATAAAAAAGGTATATAAAAAACTACCGAACTATTGTTCATAAGGGAGATTATGATAATAAAGCCTGTAAATGCGGCCAGGGTAATCAATGAAAATAAATTTTTGCTGGCGCAATCAGTTATCAATATGCAGTATCATCAGCACTCAGAGCTTGATGTGAAGTATGGCAAGGCTGGTAAAGAC
>MWYU01000226.1 GCA_002050375.1 Chitinophagales bacterium 62-2 | reverse complement strand
GTGCACGTACTACTTGGTAAGTCTTTTTAATAATGCTGGCTTAGTTTTTTTAGGACTTTGTGTTAGTAGTTACAGATGTTTTGTAGTTAATTTTGCACTTATAAAATAAAATAATATGGCTCGCCCTGTAAGGTTTAATATAAAAGAAAAGGAAATTGAGGCTCCTGATGGTTTAATGGGTGATGGCTTTATGGCTACGAGTTTCGACCAGGTAATTGGTCTTGCCCGTAAAAATTCTCTCTGGCCCTTACCCTTTGCCACAAGTTGTTGCGGAATTGAATTTATGGCTACGATGGGTTCCCACTACGATCTTTCACGTTTTGGCGCAGAAAGGTTAGGTTTTTCGCCAAGGCAATGCGATCTTTTAATGGTTATGGGAACGATTGCAAAAAAGATGGCTCCGATTGTAAAACAGGTATATTTACAAATGGCTGAACCACGTTGGGTAATGGCAGTTGGTGCATGCGCTTGCTCTGGTGGTATTTTTGATACATATAGCGTACTTCAGGGCATAGATCAGATAGTACCTGTAGATGTATATGTGCCAGGTTGTCCTCCCCGCCCGGAAGCTATTTTAGATGGCTTTATGCGAATTCAGGATCTGGTCGGCCAGGAGAGCTTGCGTAGAAGAAATGGTGACAGGTATAAAGAATTGTTGAATGGCTATGGAATACAGTAATACTAATGGGATAATTTTAGATTTTGACGATTTGAAATAAAATAGAAGTAACGTTTATCCTTACTCTGAATAATTGCCAAATTAAATAATTACTGAATTGTCAAATTGAATTAATGGCATTAACAAACGAACAAATTAAACTTCGCTTACAAGAAAAATTTCCTGAAGAGGTTACCGGTTTCGAAGAACCCTTTGGTATGTTAACTTTCTCTGCCCCTAAAGAGTTAAATTTAAAAGTACTTCAGTTTTTATATGACGATACTGAATTGAAGTTTCAATTTTTAACCACTTTATGTGCTGTTCATTACCCTGAAAAAATGGGTGAAGAATTGACAGTTGTTTATCATCTACATAATTTAGTTGATAATGTAAGAATTCGTTTTAAAGTAACTACTGATATTGAAAAGCCAGATGTTTTTACGATAACTAATATATATGAAGCCGCTAATTGGCTCGAAAGAGAAACGTATGATTTTTATGGTATAAACTTCGTGGGTCATCCAAACCTAAGAAGAATACTTAACGTGGAGGAGATGGACTACTTTCCTATGAGGAAGGAATTTCCTTTGGAAGACCAGACACGCAGAGATAAAGATGATGAAATGTTTGGAAGAGGCGGAAGTAACTTTTTCAATTAATAGATTGATATGGATGCAGTTCTAAAAGACATATTAGAATCACCACGGTTGCACGATTATGTAAACGAACTGCAGCAGTATTTGCTTGAAGAAGACTCAAAGCGAAAAGCTTTTTATCAGAATATGCGCGATGATGAAAAGGTTGAGTTTATAAATGGCGAAGTAGTGTATCATTCGCCGGCAAAATATAAGCATACTCAGCTTGTAGAAAATATAGCAAGTGTATTAACCCGTTTTGTTCGGAAAAATAATCTGGGACAAGTATTACGCGAAAAAGCATTGGTAAAATTGCGGCGGAATGATTTTGAACCTGACATTTGTTTTTTTAGAAAGGAAATTTCCGATGCTTTCGAGCCAAATACCATGTTTTATCCCGTCCCTGACTTTGTAGTGGAAGTACTAAGCGATAGTACCGAACGTATAGACAGAGGAGTAAAACGGATTGATTATGCTTTAAACCGAGTGAAAGAATATTGGTTAGTAGATGCGGATAAAAAATTTATAGAACAATATATTTTACAAACTGACCAGTTTGAATTAGCTGAGAAAATTCAACACGGCACTGTAAGATGTAAAGTTTTAGACGGACTCATAATTCCTTTGAAAGCCATTTTTGATGAAGATAAAAATGAAGAGTTTCTGAGAGAGATTTAAGGAAGATGTAAAGGGTTGAATAAAGAAAAAAAAGCTGACTACATAAAAAATAATAAATGTCTGTTGTAGAACATCATAAAAAACTTCCTGAAGGGAGTATTGAAAAACGAACTACCACGTTAAACCTCGGGCCAACACACCCGGCTACACATGGAGTTTTTCAGAATATTCTTGAGGTAGATGGTGAGCGTATAGTGGATGCAGAACAAACGGTAGGATACATTCATCGCGCTTTTGAAAAAATAGCTGAACGCCGCCCTTTATATCAGATAACTCCGCTTACCGACAGGATGAATTATTGCAGCAGCCCCATTAACAATATGGGCTGGCATATGACCTGCGAAAAGCTGTTGGGTATTACCATGCCAAAAAGGGTCGATTACCTTCGTATAATTATAATGGAGTTAGCCCGTATTGCCGACCACCTTATCTGCAACTCCGTAATTGGTGTAGACACGGGTGCATTTACAGGCTTTTTGTATGTAATGCAATACCGTGAGCTTATTTATGAAATTTGGGAAGAGGTCTGCGGCTCTCGCCTTACTACCAACATTGGCCGTATAGGAGGGTTCGAAAGAAATTTTAATGATATTTCTTTTCGAAAACTGGAAAAGTTTTTGAACGAATATCCTGCCGTTTTAAAAGAGTTTGAAAACCTGTTTACCCGCAATCGTATTTTTATGGAGCGTACCCAGGGTGTAGGCGGAATTGCAGCAGACAGAGCTTTAAACTATGGCTTTACCGGTCCTAATTTACGTGCGGCAGGTGTAGATTATGATGTTCGTGTTCACTCGCCTTATAGCAGTTACGATGATCTTGAATTTGAAGTTCCTGTCGGAAAAACCGGTGATGTTTATGACCGGTTTCTTGTCCGCAACGAAGAAATGAGGCAATCATTAAGTCTCATTACACAGGCCTACCAAAAGGTGCAGGAATTTAAAGGAAAGGATGCTGAAGTATTTCATGCCGATACCCCTGAATATTACCTTCCCGAAAAGGAGGATGTATACACGAAAATGGAAGCTCTTATTTATCATTTTAAAATTATAATGGGTGAAACTGTTATGCCTGCAGGTGAAGTTTATCATTGTGTAGAAGGCGGTAACGGTGAGTTGGGATTTTATTTAATTAGCGATGGCGGCCGTACGCCTTACCGGTTACACTTTCGCCGCCCATGTTTTATCTACTAGCAGGCTTATTTATTTCACTTACGGTATGTAGGTCGAGCTGGAGTTTGGGTGTAGGATCCATTAATTTTTCAAAAACTTCCGGTGGCCTTTTCACGTTTGTATATTTTCCTGCTGAAATAACCGAGTGGCGGTTAACCTTTCTTACTCCGTCA
>MWYU01000195.1 GCA_002050375.1 Chitinophagales bacterium 62-2 | reverse complement strand
CAGCTACATCAACAACTCCGGGAGTCTGTACTCCAACTATAGGGTCTTCGTTAAGTGCCCATCTGATTGTGTTACGAAGAAGCTGACTATGATCGGTGATCATCATTTGCCAGAAAGAGCGGTCAATGTCACCGGGTATATATGCTACCCGGCCTTTACCTACTTCCCGCAGGTACAATTCTCTTGTGTCCGTATCCGGTACCCTTGCATATACATCTTCCATCGGCAGATCGGGGTAAGTAGGAATTAATGTTACAGGGCTTGGGAAATTGCCTTTAGGTTTTACCTTAACCCTGTGTACTGCATTTACAATTTTGTATGAATCTTCGAGGCCTTTTACAACCGGGTGAAACTGGTTAGTCTTAGCGTCTTTCTTAATTCTAAGGTAGCTGTTGCGCATTGGTCCTTCAACCCCGTTATCATAAGTAACATCAAATAAATCTGACAACCCGAAATTTAAGCGGGGTTTGCCCTGTTCATCGTATAGTGAAGTTTCAAAAGTGGCAACAAGGCTGCCTCCTGCTTCAACAAATTTTTTAAGCTGCTCGCATTGGTTATCTGAAAGAGCAGCAATGTTAGGCAGTATAAGAAGTTTATAGGGTTTCAAATTTTCTGCATCGAGCAACTTTTCATTTACCATATCAAAAGGCATGTGATCTTCTACCAAAGCATGGTACATGCCTAAGGAATGTTCCCTGTGAGCTGCCTGCCATGGTTTACCGCCGTATTTGTCATCTGTTTGTTCAGAATAAACCATTCCTACACGCGACATAGGAGCAGTGTTGCGCAGGTATTTTTCGTTCTTATAATAGCCCTGGTACATTTTCGCAACTGCATCCATCCAGCGCTTATCATTTATTACGGCTCCAAATTTTACAAAACACGGCTTCATACCATTGGCTACGCCTTCGGCTACCCATATTCTTATTTCTGCATCGTTCTGCACAGAGTCTTTCCAACGAAATTCTTCCTCAATACCTACACTAAAAATCCCAACCAGTGGTTTCATTCCGAGAGCTGCCCTAAGTTCCTTAGCACCTTTTGCATTTGACCATGGTGGTATAAGCCCTCTTCGTGCTTGCTGATCAGCGAAAAAGAAATCAGAATGTTTACCAGTCAGCAATCTATCAGGGAAGCCATTTGGAATAAACCTCGCGGTAGATTTTTGTTTGCGTATCTCACCATCCCACAAGAACCACAGCTCTTTTAAACGGTCTGTTTGCCACGCTGCCCATTTCTGATAAGTAGGGTCGAGCCTGTCGCTTACTGTTGGAAGATCGGAACCTGAAGCAGCTTTAAAATTCTTCTTACAGTGCTCACAATAACATACTCCGTGACCGGCCCAGCGATTGGAGAATATTGCATCAGGACTATAACGGTCAATAATTTCATGATTTACTTTAGTCATGAAGTCGAAGTTGTAAGGGCCTAAGGCACAGGTAACCCAAAGCTCAGGATTAGCCCAATGACGTCGCTTTTGACCATCAGCAGTAACAGCGATATAATCAGGATGTGCATCATACATTTCCTGCCTTGTAGCATGTGGGTCAGTACGAAGAATGACAGACATATTCATTTTCCGGCATTCTTTAACGAGATAGCCTAAAGGATCTGAATCGCCAAGCCATTTACTTTTATGATGCAGGGGAATGTTTGTTGGATAAAAAGCTACAATACCACCGGCACTCAAAAGAACACCATCCGCATGAATTTTTCTGAAGTAGTTGAGCCAAAAATCAGGATCATAAGTGCCGGGATCATTCTCAACAAAAGCAAGCTGTGCCCAACGCATAGCTTTATCGAACCAGGGCGCTTCATCTGCTGCAAAACCTTTGGCAATTGTTGAACTGCCGGCAAATGCAAGTCCACCTGTTAACAGACTTGTATTCTTTATAAAATGTCTTCTGTCCATAATGTTAGGTTGAAGGTTTTGGGTTGAAGGTTTTGGGTTTCGGGTTAGGCTTGGGATGAATGTTGAAAGTTGCGTAGTGAAAGGTCGTTAGTGATATAAAAATTTGTTCACCTGAGGAACCTTAAACTTTAAACCTTAAACTACAATCCAGCCATTAGTTGTAACCAGGATTTTGCGGGAATACAGTTGGGTTATTCATCACCTGTATCTGGCTAAGCGGCACCGGGAAAACGGTCATGTACTCCTTCATTCCGACAGGCGCCAATTTTTCTAAAGCCTTACCGGTTCTTACAAGGTCGAACCATCGGTGGCCTTCGAAAGCAAGTTCAAATCTTCTTTCCTCGGCAATTGCATCACGGCCCTGTGCCTGCGTTAAACCTGATAAAGTTGGTAAACCTGCCCTGGTACGAACCCTGTTTAATGGAACAAGTGCTTCGGTAGTTTTTCCGTTTTCATTCATTGCCTCTGCCAGCATTAATAACACATCTGCAAACCGAACTACTTTCCAATTTGCCCGGCTATCACCGGCAGTTGCTACCGCTGTTACATACTTCAAGGTGTATGATTGGCTGGTGGTTGAATTGAATTTTGTAACCACTCCTGTTGTCGGATGCGTCCACGATCCGCAACATTGTATTGTAATATCTTTTCTTTTATCTCCGGGCTGCCAGGCATTTACAAATTGCATTGTGGGAGAAAGCGATTCATTGAATCCGCCTTTAATGCCATAATAGTCAAGCAAAGCTGTAACATTAGGCATAAAGTTGTTGGTAAATATACTTCCCAAGCCTCCCAATCCTGTTTCATACTCGATGTCGAATATGTATTCGCTATGGTGTTCATTTTTGGTATAATCGAAGAGGTCATTATAATTCGGCAGTAGGGCGTAGGTATAAGGTGCCGCCGTTAACTCCTGTAACACAGCTTCAGCCTTTGGAAAATCCTTAACGGTTAAATATACTTTCCCTAATATAGCTTTAGCCGCACCGCGGGTAGCTCTTCCCACTTCAGTTCCGGTAAATGCTAATGGCAATTTAATTCCGGCATCCAAAAGATCTTTTATAATTACTTCTGAATAAACAGTAGCAACAGGTGTGCGGGGGGTTGCAAGAGTTTCTTCTATAGTTGGCACGTTGGTAATCATTTGAACATCGCCAAATATTCGAACCAGATCAAAGTATGCAAGGGCTCTTAAAAATTTTGCTTCACCAATATAACGGTCTTTATTTTTTATTACCGCAGGGTCTGCATCTGCAATCCGGGTTAAAACATTATTTGCCCTATTAATTACTATATAATAATTCGCCCAGGTATTACTTAATAAGGCATCGCTACTATTTAAAGAAAAAACGTCTACACCTGTTGAGCTTGGTTGATTAGTTACCTGTATCCATGCATCATCCCCGCGCAGATCGCCAAACTGCCACATATTGG
>MWYU01000645.1 GCA_002050375.1 Chitinophagales bacterium 62-2 | reverse complement strand
GGATTGGTCATTACGGAAATTGTTTTGGAGTACCAACTGTTGGCGGCGAGGCTTACTTTGAAGACCGTTATCACACTAACCCACTTGTAAACGCCATGAGCGTTGGTATTGTAAAGATTGGCGAAACTATTAGCGCTACCGCTGCAGGTGTTGGCAATCCCGTGTTTATTGTTGGTAGCGCCACCGGTAAAGATGGAATGGGAGGCGCATCATTCGCGAGTGCAGATATTACGGCAGAAAGTGCGGAGGAACTGCCTGCTGTACAAGTTGGCGATCCCTTCCAGGAAAAAAAATTATTAGAAGCTTGCCTGGAAATAATTAAAACAGGCGCTGTTATAGGTATGCAAGACATGGGTGCGGCAGGCATTATTTGCTCCACCGCAGAAATGAGCGCAAAAGGCGGCGTAGGAATGGACATAGATTTAAGCAAAGTTCCTACGAGACAAAAAAATATGAAGGCCTGGGAACTGTTGCTTAGCGAAAGCCAGGAGCGTATGCTGATAGTAATTGAAAAAGGCAAAGAACAAAGTGTTTTAAACATATTTGAAAAGTGGGACTTGCCCTGCAGCCAGATAGGTGAAGTAACCCAAACAGGGATGCTTCAATTTTTTATGGCAGGTGAGTTGGAAGCAGCATTGAAGGCTGATAGTCTTGTGCTTGGCGGTGGAGCTCCGCAAAACGACCGTGAATATGAGGAACCGGGTTACCTCAAAAAAATAAACGCTTTTGCCCCCGAAATTATCCCACTTCCTGAAGACTTGAAATCTTTGGCAGTACAACTTATTCAACTGCCCAATATTGCAGGCAAGCGCTGGATCTATAACCAGTACGACAGTATGGTGGGTGCTGCAAACTTAAGTACCAATGCACCGTCCGATGCTTCTGTTGTTCTTGCAAAAGGAACAGGCAAAGCTCTTGCTATAACGGTTGATTGTAACAGCCGTTATGTTTACGCCGATCCCTATAAAGGAGGAATGATAGCAGTTGCTGAAGCTGCGCGAAATATTGTTTGCAGCGGCGCTGAACCTTTGGGTATAACTAACTGCTTAAACTTCGGTAACCCTTTTGATCCTGAAGTGTATTACCAATTTGTACATTCTGTAAAAGGGATAGGCGATGCATGTCGTAAATTTGATACTCCTGTTACCGGCGGCAACGTAAGTTTCTATAATCAAAATCCTGACGGCGCTGTGTACCCCACTCCAACCATTGGAATGGTTGGAGTGATCAATGATATGGAAAACAGGATGACGATGGATTTTAAACAAGCGGGCGATGTTATCTACCTGTTAGGAAAGAGCAGAAGCGATATAAACAGTTCCGAATACCTGCACAAGCTTAAAGGGATAGAATTTTCCCCTGCTCCTCATTTTGATCTGGAGGAAGAATATGAAATTCAGCAGTTAGTGAAACAACTTATAAAGAGCAAACTGTTGCAAAGTGTACATGATATTAGTGAAGGCGGATTGATAACCGCACTACTTGAAAGTGGTTTCAATCGCAACCTTGGCTTTGATGTTCAGCAATCGGCTACAAATATTCGGAGAGATGCCTATTGGTTTGGTGAGGCACAAAGCAGAATAGTTCTAAGCTGTACTATTAAAAATGCTGAAGCTCTACTTGAAAAAATAAAGGAGAGTAACCTCCCATACGAGTATTTGGGAATTGTAACAGAAGGAAACATAGATATGGAAGGCGGATATTGGGGGCATATTGAGGATTGGAAAAAGCTTTATGATACCGCTATTGAAAGGAGTTTATCAGGAGATGGGAAATTAGATGCGGCTGCCCTGGAGGGAGAGATGAGAGGAGAAGCTAAGACCTTAAAAGAAGAAGCAAGGGAAAAAGGGATACAGAGTAAAGGAGAAGTGAAGGGAGTGTAAGAAGCCCTAACCCTAAAGGGAGGAGAGAGAAAAGTGTTGAATAAATCAGAAGACAAATTTGTACTAATGGAGAATGATAAAAACAATAAAGATTTTCCAGGTCCCCCTTCAGTGGCGGAGGGTCTCAGCCTTCTTATCACCGGGGCTGCAGGCTTTATCGGTAGCTGTATGGTTCAATACCTGAATGAGCAGGGCTATGAGAATTTGATATTAGTTGATGATTTTGGGGTAGAGGAAAAAAGAATTAACTGGCAAGGCAAAAGGTTTGAAACTATAGTAGAGCGATACAATTTGTTCGATTGGTTAGAGCACAATAATCCAAAGATCAGCTTTGTGATTCATCTTGGTGCACGAACTGATACTACTGAATTTGATTACGCAATTCACCAGGAGCTTAATGTAGATTACTCCCAAGACATTTGGAGATACTGCACTCAAAATAAAATCCCTTTAATCTATGCTTCATCGGCTGCCACTTATGGTGCAGGTGAATTAGGATATTATGACAATGACAAAATAATTGAGCAACTACAGCCGCTCAATCCTTATGGAAAGAGTAAAAATGAAGTTGATAAATGGGCTCTTCTGCAAGCTCAGAGTGACAGCACACCGCCTTTTTGGGCAGGGTTAAAATTCTTCAACGTTTATGGTCCGAATGAATATCACAAGGCGCGCATGGCAAGTGTTATCTATCATGCATATAATCAAATAAAAAAAGAGGGCGTAGTAAAACTCTTTAAAAGTCATAAAGAAGCGTATAGTGATGGCGAGCAGTTGCGCGATTTTGTATATGTAAAAGATGTGGTTAAAATTATTGTATGGATGATGGAGACTGCTGCAATTCATCTTTTACCTGCGAAAGAACAGGTGAAAGTTGAAGAGGCAAAGTTTCATGATGATAGATTGATTTTAAAAGATGGTGGCGGCGAAACGGTAATGAATTACCCTCTTACATCCGGTATTTATAATGTCGGCACCGGGAAAGCCCGGTCCTTTAATGATCTGGTAAAGGCAACATTTGCAGGATTAGATAGGAAGACCAAAATAAGATACATTGATATGCCTGAAGATATAAGAGATAGTTACCAGTATTTTACAGAAGCAAGTATGCAAAAATTGAGAGCGGCAGGTTACGCAGCAGAATTTTACAGTCTTGAAGAAGGGGTGGATGATTATGTGCGGAATTATTTACGTGAGGGAAAGATTTATTAACTTTAGTATAATTGATTAAAATGAAAGTTGTAGTGAATAAAAAACTTAATAAAGAAAAGTCTGAAGAAGTATTACTTTCTCTGCCTAACAACATAAAGCCAATTGAACTTTCTAAATTTGCCGGAAAATTAAAATGGAAAGGTGATCCTTTAAAACTTCAACAAAAGTGGCGGGATGAATAAAGACCTTATTTTGCTTGATACCAATATTATAATTTATGCCTTAAAAAACGATCCAAATATTTATTCTTTTGTAGATAAAAAAAGACTTGCAATTTCATTTGTCACTGAAATAGAATTATTGGGCTGGAAAGGCATTACCGCAAGCGACAGGGAATTGCTTAATGAGTTTCTGAAACAATGCCTGTATATTGATTATAACTACCAAATCAAACAGCGCACAATCTCAATTAAAAGTTCTTATGCTCTTAAATTAGCCGATGCCTTTATTGCAGCATCTTCAATAGAATTTGATATACCTCTTGTCTCGGCTGATAAAGTATTTGATAAAGTAACAGAATTGAATTTCATTCATCTACTACCATCGACATGAATAAAAAAATAGCCATCATCGGCGGAGGTAACTTAGGTACCGCCATAGCCGAAGGCCTCCTTGTAAGTGGCTTTGTACTCCCTGGTCAAATAACAATTACCAAACGAAATCTTCAAACGCTCAACTCCTTTGAAGAGCAAGGTGTTGCAGTAACCAGCGACAATTTACAGGCAGTTCGATCTGCGGATGTAGTAATATTAGCTGTTAAACCTTTCCAGGTACAGGACGTGCTCAACGAGATAAAAGACGAATTAGATATTCAAAAGCATCTTTTAGTATCTGTGATAACAGGCGTATATATAAAAGACATACAATCTATTGTTGCAAAGCCGCTACCAGTTTTTAGGGCCATGCCAAACACTGCAATAGCTATCCGCGAAAGTATCACCTGTATATCGCACGAACATGCAAAACAGGAAGACCTGAATTTTGTGCACGCCCTGTTCGATCAACTCGGTAAAACCATAACAATAGATGAAAAGTTGATGGATGCGGCAACTGTTTTAGGTGCCTGCGGCACTGCTTATGCAATGCGTTATATACGCGCCAATATTCAGGGAGGAATTGAAATTGGCTTTAGTGCGGCAACAGCTTCACTGATAGCTGCACAAACTGTAAAAGGCGCCGCAGAACTTTTATTGAAGCATAACTCTCACCCCGAACAGGAAATTGATAAAGTAACTACCCCTAAAGGCTGCACTATAGCAGGCTTAAACGAAATGGAGCACCAGGGCTTTAGCTCATCTTTAATAAAAGGATTAATTGCCAGCTATAAAAAAATTTCTACAGATATGTGATTGCGATTATGCAGATTAGAACATTTTAGATTTTCGCTTGATTTCTTATTCTATCGCTTACTATCAATAGCAGTAAACTCTTTAAGTCTTCTCAATATTTTTCGAATTAACAATAGTATTTGCCTACAGTTAATATTTTAAGCCGATTTTTTTGAGCATAGTAAGAAATTTGAGTAGGTTTGTATGACCTCTGAGATTTTTTTGCTGCACCTTTCTCTATGGTCAGTATTTCAAATTATTTTTCCGGATTGAGTTTCTTCTCATACCCCTAAAGCAGCAGTCTTCATAAAAACTGTTGACTGCTCTAAAACGATTGCTATTGCTATAACAACCTGAGATGAACAATTACCGGCAAATAAGTGGATCAGGAAAGTTCATTTTTCAGGAACAATTGACACAACACACAAAGATTTTAAACGAATTAATAATAACGTTTTAACTATACATAATGGCAAAGTTTATTTTTGTTAGCGGTGGCGTAACAAGCAGTTTAGGTAAAGGAATTATTGCTGCCTCTCTTGCAAAGTTGTTGCAGGCGAGAGGGTTGCGTACAACCATACAAAAATTTGATCCTTACATAAACGTTGACCCCGGTACACTCAATCCCTACGAGCATGGTGAATGCTATGTAACCGAGGATGGCGCCGAAACAGATCTCGACCTGGGGCACTACGAAAGGTTCCTGAATATTTATACTTCACAGGCCAATAATGTTACCACAGGCCGCATCTATCAAACGGTAATTAATAAAGAACGTGAAGGCGCTTACTTAGGCAAAACCGTACAGGTTGTGCCGCATATTACAGATGAAATAAAGCGACGCATTCTGTTACTGGGAAAAGACGATACGTACGATGTGGTGTTAACTGAAATAGGTGGAACTGTAGGTGATATTGAAAGCTTACCTTTTATTGAAGCAGTAAGGCAGTTGCAATGGGAGCTTCCTGACGAAGACTGCCTTGTAGTGCACTTAACGCTTATTCCATATTTAAAAGCTGCAAAAGAGCTAAAAACCAAACCCACCCAGCATAGTGTAAAGATGATGAGTGAGAATGGAGTAAACCCCGACATCATCGTTTGCCGTACGGAAGAGCCTCTCAACCACGACATTAAACGTAAGATTGCCCAGTTCTGTAACGTAAAGCAGGAAGCCGTGATAGAGGCGATAGATGCATCTACAATTTACGAAGTGCCTTTAATGATGATGCACGAAAAGCTGGATCTTATTTGTTTAAAGAAATTGAATATTACTGAATATAATGAGCCTGACCTGACAAGGTGGAAAGGGTTTTTAGATAAATTGAAATACCCTAAGAGCAAAGTAACTATCGGTTTAATTGGAAAGTACATTGAGTTGCAGGATGCATATAAATCTATATTAGAAAGCTTTATACATGCGGGTGCAATGAACGAGTGTAAGGTGCAGGTTGTAAACGTTCACAGCGAATTTATAACCGAAGAAAATGTGGCAGAAAAGCTCGACGGATTAGATGGCTTACTGGTTGCACCCGGGTTTGGTCACCGGGGTATTGAGGGCAAGATTGCAGCTGTAAAATATGCGCGCGAAAACGGCTTGCCTTTCTTTGGTATTTGCCTGGGAATGCAAATGGCCGTTATTGAGTTTGCCCGTAATATCTTAGGGTTGGAAAATGCACATAGCACCGAAATGGATCCTCACACTCCGCAGCCTGTTATCAATATGATGGAAGAACAAAAAAAGATTACGAAAATGGGTGGAACAATGCGCCTCGGCTCCTACCCGTGCGAGATAAAAGAAAATTCGCTGGCTTATCGTATTTATGGTACAAATATGATTAGCGAAAGGCATCGTCACCGTTACGAATTTAATAACGATTGCCTCGATCAGTTTGAAAAGGCGGGAATGATAGCAAGTGGTACAAATCCTGCAACAGGTTTGGTTGAGATCATTGAATTACCAGAGCATCCTTTTTTTATTGGCGTTCAATATCATCCTGAGTTGAAGAGTTCTGTTGAAAGTCCCGCACCATTATTTGTTCATTTTATAAGTGCAGCTAAAAAGCATAATGAAAGAAGTATTTCAACTAGAAATGCTTTACTAATAAGTGAGCTGATTTAATATAACTAAAGGTTTAAGAAAAGGCGGACCCAAAAGTCCGCCTTTTCTTTTCACTAATTCTCCTGCTTTGTCAGCATATCTTTTTTAACCCGAAGCCAGAAGTTGTCGAAGCTTTCCTCGTTATTGGCAGTCCAGCTTGCTAAGCGGTTTTTCATTTTTTCTTTCCGCTCTGCTTCAGTCGAAGCAAAGAGTTGTCTGAGAAAAACTTCATCATTTTCCCTTGCAAGTTGATTATATAATTCTTTAAGTTCTTTTTCTTTTAAGTGGTTGCTTTGTGCAATTTCTTTTTCCAATTCTTCGCGCAGCCTTACTTTCTCATCATAAGTACCTGATGGCAGAAGTGTTTTAGCAAGTACAGGCATCAACTCAATTAACATTAATATTATTACGATAAGAAAGTAACGCCATTGTAAAGCTGTATTGTTTTTAACAAGATTATTAAGCGCTTCGATCCGGGTTAAGAAACCGTTATTCAAAAGTCCGAAAAACGCTTCATTTTCTTTTTTGAGAGATGTATTTATAACAGAAAGACTGCTATCAATGGAAGCTATATTTGGTTGAAGAGCAGATGAAAGCTGTTTGTATTCACTATCCAGTTTTTCGTATTCAGCTTTTTTAGCCCTTGCAATATTTTGGATACCTACTTTGCCTGTACCACCTGTTCCATCTATCTCAGCAACAAATTCCTGTCTTGCCACCGACACTTCATCATACTTCGTCTTAAGTTGCAATTGCAGTTGTAGCTTTTGAGCATTCAAACTATTTTTTTGGGAATTATAGAGTATATCTAATTCCTGCTGTTTTTTTCTTTTACGCCCCTCGTTATCAAGTGAGGCCTGAAGCTTAACTTCTTTATCGAACATATACAACACCGCTGGTTGTGCCATAAAAGTTCCTAAGGTAATAGCCATAACACTTCTTAATAAAAGTGGCGCTACTTTACTTTTATTGAACTTGTTTATTCCCTTTATTAAAGCACGATCAATAGTAAGAATAATAAAGCCCATAAAAAAGCCAAGCAGAACAGAAACAAACCAGTTGCTGGTAACGGTGCTCCAAAAGTAGGTCCACGCCAATGTTGCAAAACTCCAGGTTGCTAAAACAGTTGTGCCAATTATACGATAACGATTACGATCAACCACGCACTGCATCAGGAGCTCTTTTTCTGCGGTGCTTAGCCACCATAAAAATTCATCCCACTTTGTTGGAACATACTGTTCCCTTTGGGAAATGGAAGAAATACTTTCAGGCATACAAACAATTTAAAAGTAAAAAATGGTGGTTGAAGTTGAGATGCCCTTAGTTGTGTAAAGTAAAATAACAACTAATTATAACGCTTCTTTTATGGAGGAATCCTTTTATCTATATTTTAACTGTCACTTTTAGGTCAGTGATTCATTAGGTTATGAGGCCAATAGTCAATGAGAAAATGTCGTTTAGCTAAGCATGAAATGTTTTAAATAATTCTAATTTCGACAACTCTTTCATTCTCATCCTGGTCATTCTCTATACCCTATTAACTTCAAGACACAATAACCTTACTGACGCAATGACTTATTGTCTCAACACCTTAATCACCCGTGATTCCTTACCTTTGGCGCTTAATTTTTATTTTGATATGAAGACTGACAAGAATACGGTCATTGGTTTTGTGTTGTTAGGAATTCTCTTTATTGCTTATTTTACTTATACAAGCCGTCAGCAACAAGCTCTTTTAAAAGATCGAAAAAATACGGAAGACTCGATAGCACGGGTTAATGCTTCAAAGGCGCCTGTTACAGATCCGGTAGCAATAAGAACGGACTCATTGAGACGGGATTCAGTAGGAAAATTAACTGCTGCGGGAACTTTTCAAACCGCTGCTAACGGAAGTGAGCAACTGACAGTTGTTGAAAATACTCTTATAAAAATAACTTTTACAAATAAAGGCGGCCAGCCAAAGCGTATAGAATTAAAAAAATATAAGTCCGGCAATAGTAATGTTATTATGGCTGGTTCTCAGCTTGATGATCTTTCTTACCAAATCAATACTTCGCAAAATCAGTCAACTGCAACAGGCAGCTTATATTTCACTCCGGCTAATGTTACAAAGGCAGCAGATGGCAGCCAGGTTATTACCTATAACCTATCTTCAGCAGAAGGACAAAGCATATCGCATCAATATATCGTAAAGCCAAATGATTATTTAATAGACTGGAATGTTATTTTAAATGGTTCAGACAGATTATTAACAGGCAATACTCTTAATTTAAACTGGCAGGTTTTATCGGTTCAGCAGCAGCCAGACATTAAGTATGAAAGAACACAATCGCGTTTATGTTATTTAGAAGACGGCGATTATGATTTTACAAATACAACTTCAGCAACAACTGTTGAAACCTTTGAGAAGCCGGTAACCTGGTTTTCAGTAAAGCAGCAGTTTTTCAACCACACGCTGATCGCAAAAAATAATTTCGCTTCAGGTGAGGTTACCATTAGTGTTCCCGAAGATGCTTCTAATTTTGTGGAAAAGGCTGTTGCCAATATGAAAGTTAAAGTACCTGTTGCTTCGTCTGCAACTATTCCTTTCCAGTTATATTATGGCCCTAACGACTTTCATGTTCTTAGCAAGTACGGCATGAAAATGGAAAGTATCGTCGACCTTGGTTCGGGTGTTTTTTCATTTGTAAAGTATATTAACCTTTACATAATAATGCCGGTGTTTAATTTCTTTGCCGGTTTTATAAGTAATTACGGCTGGGTAATTGCCTTGTTGACCATTTTTATTCGCGTAGTTACTTCGCCACTTACCTATACAAGTTATTTAAGCGGTGCAAAAATGAAAGTGCTGAGGCCCGAGCTGGATATACTAAAGAAAAAACATGGCGAAGACCAGCAGGCTTATGCTATGGATCAAATGAAATTGTTTAGAGAGGCAGGCGTTAATCCGTTAGGAGGTTGTATTCCTGCCCTGTTACAAATCCCTATCTTCTTTGCTTTGTATAGTTTCTTTAACTCTGAAATAGCATTGCGGGGAGAGAATTTTTTATGGGCAAAGGATCTTTCTTCGTATGATGTAATTGCAAGACTTCCATTTTCTATTCCCTTCGGTTTTGGAGATCACATCAGTTTGTTTACCATTACCGCAGTTGCCACAAGTTTTCTTATTTCAATATATAATATGAGCATGACGCCGGACCAAGGCAATCCGGTTATGAAGTACATGCCTTATATTTTTCCTTTTTTCCTGTTATTTATCTTTAATAGTCTACCGTCGGCCTTAACGTGGTATTACACTGTTTCTAATGTTATTACTTTAATGCTTCAATTTGTTATTCAAAATTACATTATCGATCATAAAAAGATTTTGGCCAAGATGGATGAAACAAGGAAGAAGCCTAAAACAAAATCGAAATGGCAGATGCGTTACGATGATATGATGGAATCGCAAAAGAAAGTTCAGGACCTTAAACAACGTACAATTAATAAAAAGTAACGTTAATAAAGCAGATTGCAAAAGCCTGTGCAGTTTGCACAGGCTTTTGCAATTATTAATGGTATAAATTTCCATTATCAAGTAAAATATTTATGAAAAAACATTTTTTGATTTTCGCCTTTTTAATGATCGGGATATATAGGTGTTATTCGCAAAATGCAAAAGTTATTTCGGAGTGTGCAGTGGTGTATGAAGTTTTAGTGGATGACTCAAAAGCAGATCCACAGGTAATTAAGGCAATGGCGGGAGCCACTAAAGTACTTTATATAAAGGGCTCAAAAACAAGGAGCGAATTGATTAGCCCAAATTTTAAACAGGCAATTTTATATGATAGTAAAACTGACAGCACTATTGTTTTGAGAGAATTTGGAAACTCAAAATACATGTCTTTTTTAAACGAGGACAAACGGAATGAGAAGAATAAAAAATTTGAAGGAGTAAACTTTACCAATACCAACGAAACAAAAACAATTTTAGGGTATGAATGTAAAAAAGTGATAGCTACATTAAAAGATGGTTCAACATATACCATGTTTTATACTCCATCGATTATCCCTTCTAACAAAGATTACGAATACCAGTTTAAGGATCTGCCGGGGTTTGTTTTGGAATATGAGGCTGAGTCCGAAAATGGCAAGTGGAGGGCAACTTATACAGCTACCAAAATTACATTAACACCCGTCGCAAGTTCAGTATTTGATGTGCCAAAGAGCGGGTATAGGCTTTTATAGAAGCATTAATTCTCTTTATTCACCTGCCTGTGCCAATCCTTTGCTAACAATACAATTTTTAATTGTAATTATTATGAGTAAAAGAATACATCTTTTCTTATTGCCATTCTTATCATTAGTAATCTTTCTTTCGTCCTGCGGCGAAAAAGATAAAAAAGCCGGCGGCGCTGCAGGCGGGCCTGGAGGAGCACAGGCCAACCAGGTGAAAGATTATCCTGTTATTACAATCGCTACCCGTTCCACTACATTAAACAGAGATTATCCGGCAACCGTTCAAGGCCAGCAGAATATTGAAATCCGGCCAAAAATAGACGGCTATATCGAAAGAATTTATGTGGATGAAGGTGCAACAGTTAGAAAAGGCCAGCCACTTTTTTATATCAGCGCGCCACAGTATATACAGGGCGTGCGAACTGCCCAGGCTAATATTAAAATTGCTCAGGCAGACGTTAATGCAGCCAAAATGCAAGTCGAGAAAGTTCGACCCCTTGTTGAAAAAGATATTATTAGTAAGTATGAATTAGAAGCTGCCCAATTTGCTTTACAATCAAAGCAGGCAGCATTGGCACAAGCCCGGGCAACCTATTCAAATGCCCGAACTAACCTTGGTTATGCTTCGGTTACCAGCCCCGTTAACGGAGTTGTAGGTGCAATTCCATACAAGATCGGAAGTCTCATAAGCAGTAACACTCCCGAACCTCTTACAACTGTATCTAATATAGGTAATATCTATGCTTACTTTTCTATTAATGAAAAACAGGCTTTAGAGTTTAGTAAAAATACAAAAGGTGCTACTGTACAGGCAAGACTTAAAACCATTCCTCCTGTTTCGCTGATACTTTCAAATGGTTCGGAGTTTCCACAAAAGGGGCGTGTTGAAACTGCAAGCGGTTTAATAAATACTGAAACAGGCAGCGTAAGTGTGAGAGCCACTTTCCGAAACCCCGGTAACATTGTTCGTAGCGGAAGCAGTGGTATCGTACGTATTCCAAGAACTGTTGACTCAGCCATCCTTGTTCCTCAAAAAGCAACGTATGAAATACAGGGAAAGCGATTTGTATATGTAGTTGAAAGTACGGGTACAGTAAGAAGTGCTGAGATTAAAGTAATGGAAAGCAGCAACGGGCAATTTTTTGTAGTTCAGGAAGGTGTGCGCCCGGGAGAAAAGATTGTATTGGAGGGTGTGGCAAGTTTAAGAGAAGGTGCGCCGATTAAGCCAAGAGAAGTTAATACGGATAGTGTTTACCAACAGGGGATGCAGAAGTTTGAATGACGAATAGTGAATAGACAATAGACAATGGGAAAAGGACGACCAGGCAATAGTGCGTAAATGGTTTTGTCATAATTACAAGGATTTTACAATAACATTATTCGTTAATCGAAAATAGGTATATGCTTAAGCGATTTATAGAAAGGCCGGTACTTTCAACAGTAATATCGATCATCATAGTAATACTGGGGATATTGGGTTTAACAACACTTCCTATTGCACAGTATCCTGATATAGCTCCGCCAACAGTGCAAGTTTCAGCTTCGTATCAGGGCGCGAATGCTGATGTGGTTTTAAACAGTGTAGTGGTTCCACTCGAAGAACAAATTAACGGCGTAGAGAATATGACTTATATGACATCTTCTGCCGGTAACGATGGTACAGCAAACATTACCGTAAACTTTAAACTTGGCACGAACCCCGACCTTGCTGCAGTAAATGTGCAAAACAGGGTAACCCGTGCAACGAGCCTTTTACCGCAGGAAGTTATCCGCGCGGGTGTAACAACTGTTAAACGCCAAAGCAGTAACCTTGTCATTTTTTCTCTTTACAGCGAGGATACAGCTTATGACCAAACCTTCCTTCAAAACTATGCAATCATCAACCTGATACCTCAGATAAAAAGGATACCGGGCGTTGGAGACGCAACTGTATTTGGGCAAATGGATTATTCGATGCGCATCTGGTTGAAGCCCGATGTAATGGCAACTTATGGGCTTGTACCGTCGGATATAAGCGCTGCTCTTGCAGAGCAAAATGTTGAAGCTGCACCTGGCCAGTTTGGAGAACAGGGTGGACAATCTTTTCAATACGTAATTAAGTATAAAGGTCGGTTAAAGAATTCAGGCGAGTTTGGTGACATAGTAATAAGGTCTGCAGGAAATGGACAATTACTTAGACTTAAAGACATTGCCAGGATAGAATTAGGAGCCTTAAGCTACGCCAGCAAAACAAGAACGGATGGCAAACCTTCAATAGGAGTTGCTATTGCACAAACAGCCGGCTCCAATGCAAAGGAGGTTATAGAAGGAACATTAAAAGTGTTGGATGATGCTTCTGCAACATTCCCAAAAGGAATCAATTATGTTAACCTTGTAAACGTTAACGACTTTCTTAATGCCTCTATCGAAAAGGTTATTCATACGTTGATAGAAGCTTTCATCTTAGTGTTCATTGTAGTATTTGTGTTCCTGCAGGATTTTCGTTCTACGCTAATCCCTGCTATTGCGGTGCCTGTAGCAATCGTCGGCACTTTTTTCTTTTTAGGTTTATTTGGTTTTACTATCAACCTGCTTACTTTATTTGCAGTGGTATTGGCAATAGGTATTGTGGTGGATGACGCCATTGTGGTAGTTGAAGCAGTGCATGCTAAGTTAGATCAGGGATATAAATCGTCGCGAAAAGCAACGATAGATGCGATGAGTGAAATTTCAGGAGCAATTATATCTATTACATTGGTAATGGCAGCAGTGTTTGTACCTGTAAGTTTTATTACCGGCTCGGCCGGCGTTTTTTATAAACAATTCGGTCTTACTCTTGCCATAGCCATCATTCTTTCTGCAGTAAACGCATTAACCCTTAGTCCTGCATTATGCGTTATATTCTTAAAACCTCATGAAGAGGGTAAGCATAAGAAGAAAGGGTTATTACAAAGATTTTACACCAGTTTCAATACTGCCTTTGACGCAACCACAAATAAATACCGGAAGTCTGTTTCATTTCTTGCAAAAAGAAAGTGGATTGCATTTGCGGGCATAGCTCTTTTTGCAGGAGTACTCTATTGGCTTATGCAAACTACTCCTACGGGTTTTGTACCTGGCGAAGATATGGGTGTTGTTATGTCTGATATTAGTTTGCCGCCCGGTGCATCGCAGGAACGTACGGATGAGGTTACGCTTGAAATAGCGAAGATCGCAACTACAATTCCTCAGGTAAGAAATGTACTTAGAATTACCGGGCGTGGAATGATTAGCGGAACAGGAAGTAATTATGGAATGGTGATTATGCGATTGAAAGCCTGGGACGAGCGTAGTGGTAAAGGTGAGGATGTGCAAGCTGTAATAGGACAGATGTTTGCGAAGACTGGTGGAATAAGAGATGCGAAAGTTATATTTTTTGCTCCGCCAACGATACAGGGTTTTGGTACATCAGGAGGTTTTGAATTTCAGTTGCAGGATAGAAGTGGCGGAGATATGGCTAAGTTTTCTAAGATCAGCTCAGACTTTTTAGCAGCTTTAAACCAACGCCCCGAAGTGTTGTATGCATCCACAGCATTCAATCCAAACTTTCCTCAATTTCAGATCAATGTAAACGTTGCAAGGGTTAAAGAAGCTGGGTTAACGGTGAATGATGTTTTGAATACGATGCAGGGATTTTATGGTGGAGTGTATGCATCAAACTTTAACCAGTTTGGTAAGCAGTACCGCGTAATGTACCAGGCCGAAGCTCCCTTTAGGGCAAACCCCGAAGGTCTTAATAATGTTTACGTAAGAAATGCGAACGGAACAATGGCCCCTATCAGTGAATTTATCTCACTTGAAAAAGTGTACGGGCCGCAGTCTATTTCAAGATTCAACCTGTTTACATCTATTGGCGTTACCGGTTCACCCAAACCAGGCTTTAGTTCGGGCGATGCTATTAAAGCTGTTCAGGAAGTTGCCGCGCAAACATTGCCTGCGGGTTATGGTTACGAATTTTCAGGTATGACGAGAGAAGAGCTGTCGGCAGGTGGCCAAACAGTCTTCATCTTCCTGTTGGTGATTATATTTGTTTTCTTTCTTTTAAGCGCACAATACGAAAGTTATGTATTGCCTTTTGCAGTGCTACTATCATTGCCGATAGGACTTGCCGGTGCATTCATTTTTGCAAACTTATTTGGCGTTACCAATAACATTTATGTACAAATAACGCTGATTATGCTTGTAGGTCTGTTAGCAAAAAATGCTATACTGATAGTTGAATTTGCGGCAGAGCGAAGGCGCCAGGGAATGCCAATCGTACAGGCAGCTTTAGAAGGTGCACAAGCTCGTCTTCGCCCGATTTTGATGACGTCATTTGCATTCATCCTTGGACTTGTACCCTTAATGATGGCATCAGGAGCAGGTTCTGCAGGTAACCGTTCTATTGGTACGGGTGCAGTTGGCGGAATGTTGATAGGAACCATATTCGGCGTGTTTGTAATACCCATTCTGTTTATCATATTTCAAACACTACACGAAAAAATAAGCGGGCCTCCCAAAGAACCTTTAACCGAAGAAAATGATGTGGTTCAAACAAAAGAATTAGCACCGGCAATGTAATATTAGCCTGAACCGGTATTACGGAGGAAGTCTGAACCAGGATTATGTGATTTTAGGGATTATGAGGATAAAGGCTAATTGAATTTCAAACAACTTCCCGATTCCAAATCCAATCAATCTTAATAATCGTGGTTAAGAAAATAAATTCTAAATGAAGGATAGACGATCAACAAAGAAATTATGAACAACATATATTTTAGATTTCTGCTGATTGTTTCGATAATGTCATTAGTATTTGCTTCATGTAAAGTCACGAAGACTTACCAAACTCCTGAAGTAAATACTAATAATCTTTTCCGCGACGTTTCATCAGCAGATACTAATTCTATAGCAAATCTCAAGTGGAACGAGATATTTACTGACCCGGCTTTACAAAGACTAATCGGACAAAGTATCGCTCAAAACCTTGACCTTAAAATTACTTATACGCGGATACAGCAAGCGCAGGCTTATTACGTGCAAAGCGGCGCTGCGTTCTTGCCTACAGTAAACGCAAATACATCTCTTACAGAGTCTAAGCTTTCTGCCGTACAAGGCTTTGGTATTCGAAACAATGCTACGCAGTTTCAACTTGGTTTGTCATCCGTATGGGAGGCTGATATTTGGGGCAGGCTTAGCAGTAGCAGGAGGGCGAGCTTTGCTAACTTACTACAGAGTGAAGCTGGAGCAAGGGCTGTTCAAACGGGCCTTGTTGCTGCCATTGCAAACTATTATTATTCGCTGCTGGCATTAGATCAGCAATTAGCAATAACAGAACAAACTGTAAGAAATTGGGACACGACAGTTATAACCATGCGGGCTTTAAAAGAGGCCGCAAGAGTAACAGAGGCTGCTGTGGTGCAAAGTGAAGCTCAGCGTTATGCAGCCGAAGTAACCATACCAGATCTTAAGCAAAGGATAAGAGAAACTGAAAATGCACTAAGCATAGTAATGGGTGTAGCTCCGGCAACTATCAACAGGGGATTATTAGACACTCAGTCACCGGTTGAAACTTTACAAACAGGCGTGCCTGCACAATTATTAGCAAACCGAACCGATGTGCAACAGGCAGAATTGGCATACCGCAGTTCTTTTGAACTTACAAACGTTGCACGTGCTGCCTTTTATCCGGCTTTAGCTATAACGGGTTCGGCGGGATTGTCAAGTCTTACGTTAGCTAATTTTTTAGATCCGTCTTCCATTGCAGCAAGTATTGGTGCCGGTTTAACTCAACCCATTTTTAATCGCAGGTTAAACAGAACAAATTTAGCAGTAGCACAGGCTCAACAACAAGCTGCATTATTAGACTTTCAAAATACTTTACTAAATGCAGGGCAGGAAGTTTCAAATGCCTTGTCTTTATATCAAACTGCGATTGAAAAAAGGAATATTCGTACAAACCAGTTGAGTGCACTGCAAAAGTCAGTTCAATATTCGCAAGAGTTATTGCGAAATGGTTTTGCCAATTATACTGAAGTTATAAATGCCCGTCAATTTTTATTGCAGGCAGAATTAGGCCGAGTTAACGATCAATTGCAACAGTTGCAGGCAACCGTTAACCTGTATCGTTCTTTGGGTGGAGGATGGAAATAATTAAGTCACCTTGTCAACATAGGGAAATATCTAAATGCGATATTATTGAACCATTTGGTTGTATAAGTTTACAAGCATTTCCTTTGCATCAAAACACAATCCAGGGTGAACAGGTGAAGTTTGCACAATAGTACTGCGTGTTGCAGTAAGCCAGCGAAAACGTGAAGCTATGGGAAGCTTCCCGATGGGTCCGCCATTAGCAGAAGCAGCACAAATCTGTTCGAAGGCATGAAGGCTTTGTCCCAGTTCCTCGATGTTTAACTTGTTCGATAATGCACTAAGCCGCTCCTCCTTAAGTTCGAACATGATTTGTAAAAAGCGTTGCGACGAACAAAAAACGATAACGCCAACATTCAAAAATTCTTCGCGTTCTACGCGGGGAACCACGCGAATGATTGCATACTCAAATAAGTGCTTCTCTTGCATGTTGCGCATCTTTTACAAAAGTTTCTGAAAAGGCGAGGCGTGTTTCTAAAAACCGGGTATAAACCTGCCTTTTTTCAACGGCAGACTCAGAAGACGACTCATCCATAAGCCAATTATCCGGTATTAATGACACAATTGCCCGTATCCGTTCTACCGTCAAAAGACAACCAAATTCTCTATCAACTGTATCAAGCTCGGTAGCAAATGGAAGCAATACATGATCTTTTAATTGTGAAAACTGCCTTCGCCCCTGTTCGTGCAAATTCTGCCACGCGTGATGAAAGTAAAGCGATGCCCCGTGGTCGATCAGCCATAGTTCTTTATGCCACATCAACATATTGGTATTACGGGCTGTTCGGTCAACATTCATCAGCAAGCTATCTAACCATACTATTTGCGAAGCGAGTTTAGAAGGTAATGTTGATACTACGGGGTCGAAAGTAATGGCGCCCGAAAGATAATGAAGACCGAGATTAAGACCGATACTGGCTTTTAGTAAGTCCTGTATCTCCTCATCAGGTTCGGTACGTCCGAATGCAGGATCGAGATTGGCAAAAACAATTTCAGGCACCTTCATTCCAAGAGCCCGCGCTATTTCTCCGCCCACAAGTTCTGCAATCAGTGCTTTTACGCCCTGTCCCGCTCCTCTAAACTTTAAAACATACAAAAAACCATCATCTGCCTCTGCAATCGCAGGCAGCGAACCTCCTTCGCGAAGAGGCGTAACGTAACGTGTAACATCAACAGTTCTCAATCCTGGCTTACTATCATTCATGGTACTAATTCTTAAACATGTTCTTTTTCCCTATTTTCAAAATGTAATAAGCATCTAATTTAAAATCTTTTTTACTGATTGAAGTTAGTAATAGAATTACCTGCTAATTATTCCCGCCACAGTTGCCCAACTCCCTGTCGGATGTGTAAAAGACCCTTAAAAAGAGTTGGTACAAAATTTTTATATAGAATATTAAATTATGTTTTATGACAAAGTACCAAACAGTTGGAAAAAATGTAGGCGCTGGCGCTGCAAATTCATTATTGAAAGAGTTTTTTGTTGATGGGTTAAAGGATATTTATTATGCAGAAAAGCAGATTGCTAAAACGCTCCCTAAAATGAAAAAGGCTGCTACTTCCGAAGAGCTAAAGCAGGCTTTTGAAAGTCATACTACTATGACAGAGCAACAAATAGAAAGGTTGGAGCAGGTTTTTGAACTTATTGGCGAAAAAGCAAAAGGTAAAACATGCGAGGCAATTGAAGGTATTATAAAGGAAGGAGAAGGCATTATTGCAGATACCGATAAAAACACAGCTACCAGGGACGTAGGATTAATTTTCGCAGCTCAAAAAGTTGAGCATTATGAAATTTCCACTTATGGTGGTTTGGCTCAGCTTGCTGAGACGTTAGGTCTTTCGCAGGCCGCACAACTGCTGCATACAACCCTCGAAGAGGAGAAGCAAACAGATCTATTACTTACAGGCATTGCAGAAAACAACGTGAACTACGAAGCATTGGAGGAGAAAGCATAATTCAGCCCCTGCTACATTTAATAAAAAGAGCCACAATGCGTGGCTCTTTTTATTTTGGGAATAAAGAAGGAATTTTTGTAGAAGCATTTTGTGAATAATTCTACCCATAGACCTTCTTTACACTAGGAAATTTAGAAGAACAAATTTTTTTAGAAAGAAAAATGGCGAAAGTAGGCATGTTATAAAATTAATTTAAAGCGTCATTACATAAAAACTCTAAACCAACAAAGCCCGGCAACTAAAATCTGGAAAGACAAACCCAAAATCTTATTAAAGTTATCCTCGATTGAGTAACAAGTACGCAGTCTTTTTTAGAAAACTTTGGGTAGGAATGCTACTGTCTTTAATTGCCGGGTTTTTGGCAGATACCCATATTCATCCTTCACAGGATGAAGTGTTTTATGTTCTTGAAGGTTCGTATCGTTTTAAAGTTGGGGAAGAATTGTACAATCTAACTATTGGGGACAGTATTTTTTTGCCTCGCAAAGTTCCTCATGCATGGACGCAAGTATCTGAAAAAGGGAAAATGACAGTAGTTCTGCAACCAGCAGGAAAGCTGGAAAACTTTTTTGTGACCATGTCGGCTCTTGATCATGAGCCAACTCCTGAAGAGGTTGCAAAAATATTTGCTGCAAATGAAATGCAGATAGTCGGACCACCATTGAAAATTAATTAGTACGGAATGACCCCAAAAGCCTAACCTTTAATTCTGGTACTTCTTTTAAGTCCGTCCAGTTAATGTCGGGATAACGGTTGTTATCAAGCTGGTTGTGATGAGTGCTAAACATGCTTTGCAGATAGAGTCCTGCCAGTTTGCAAATAATTCTTTTTCACCTTCAGGATGTGCATGGCGCTCCTTTTTATTGTGAGCGGAAAGATCAGCTAAGCTGTCTAAATTTTTTAAACTGCATGGAGTTCCAAACACTTCTCCTGCCGTGGTCTGCAATTCTTTCGACTAATTTGAAAACCGGCAATAAGCAGTTTTCCTGGCGTTGACTCATCTACCGCTGCATAGAGTATAGGCTGCGGTGTTGTCCATCGTGGTAATATCAACTTTCCAATCGGGGATTGTCCCAATAACCAATGCTCTTGTTTTTTATATTAACAAAAGGAGCGCTATAAGCAAGTATATTAGCGAAGGCACCATTGCCTAACGGCAGATGAGAC
>MWYU01000004.1 GCA_002050375.1 Chitinophagales bacterium 62-2 | reverse complement strand
TGCCTGCATATTAGTATCGTGGCCAGCTGGTCGCTATACTAAGACAGTTAGGTATAGAAAATACTCCTGCTACTGAATCTATTGTTTATAAGGTTTTAGAATTTGAGGTTATTGCTTATATTGTATTTAATAATGAACCTGGTAACTAATTGCTTCATGAATTAGCCTAATAATATCAAAATGCATAAACAGGACAACTATACCTTAAAATGCTACTTGCTCCTTTGTTTTGTAGTATTATCTGCTATTAGCAATAGTTCACTCTCTGCACAGGAAACAAATAGTCAGGCATCAGGGAAAATAACAACAAATAAAAACGAAATACTCATGGGTGCAACAGTTACTGCTATTCATGAACCGACCAGAAATATTTTCAATACTCAAAGCCGGTCCGACGGCTATTTTAATTTCTTTAATTTAAAACCAGGAGGTCCTTATACAATTACTGTTAGTTATACTGGCCATGAAACTATAAAAAAAGAAAACCTTTTTTTTAATCTTAATCAATCAGAGAATGACCTTGTTAATTTCATATTGAATGAAAAGAATGTTATAATGCCTGAAGTAATTGTTACAAATTTACCGGGTAATAAAACAGGAATAGAATCAAGCATTAATAATCAAATGATCCAATCCCTTCCTTCTATCTCCCGAAATTTGCAGGATTATATCCGGTTGGTGCCCCAGGCAAAAGTAAATGCTGATGGTATGATCTCCCTGGCGGGACAAAATTCCAGATTCAATGCTTTTTTTATTGACGGCGCAAATAATAATGATATACTTGGCCTATCTCAAAGCGGCACCAATGGCGGGCAAACCGGTTCTCCCCCAATATCAATCGAAGCTATTGAGGAAATAAAAGTATTGCTTGCGCCGTATGACGTCCGGTACAGCAATTTTACAGGAGGCAGTATCAATGCGATTACACGTTCGGGCACTAATGACATAAAAGCATCTGCCTGGTATTATTTTCGCAACGAAAAGTTGGCGGGAAGATCACCGTTGCCGTTTGAAAAGCCGGGATCGCCGGGAGTTTTTGAGCGACCTCAGTTGTCGCATTTTTTAAACCAAACTGCAGGTGCAAGAGTAGGCGGGCCAATAGTAAAAAATAAACTGTTTTATTTTATCCTTGCTGAAAAACAATCAGACCTAAGACCTCAGCCATTTAATATTGCTGAATACAAAGGCCCTGCTAACCTGCAACAATTAAATGCACTTGCCGATCTTTTGCGCAACAAGTATAATTACGAACCGGGAAGCTTTTTAGAAAATACGGATGCACTAAATGCAAGCCGTTTTGTTGCTAAGATTGATTGGAACCCTTCTGCTAAAAATAAATTTACACTTAGCTATCGCTATAATGCCGCAGAACGGGCTGCGCCACAAACACCAGGCGGCAGCACTCTTATCAATTTTGCAAATAATGGCGTCGCTCTGCCCACAAAAACTCACTCTGCAAGCTTTGAATGGAAAAAGTTTTTTCTTCATGATATAAGCAATCGTTTTCTGTTAACCATTACCAATCAATTCGAAGATCGTAAGTGGTTAGGTCAACCTTTCCCCAGGGTATCTATCCAGGATGGCGCTTCTGCAACTATTGTGTTTGGTAGCGCAGGACCTACAGGTGTAAACCTTCTTAAAGCAACTGATATCAGCTTATCGGATATTGTAAAATTCATAAAACACAAGCACACTATTACGGCAGGGGTTGATGTTAACTACAGCAAATTAAACGATACGAATATTCCGGCTTATTTCGGCAGTTATACATTCAGAAGCGTGAATGATTTCATGACCGGAGCGCGCCCCATTCAATTACAAAAATCTTTTTCTTTGCTTGATGAACCGCAGGGCGATAAAACGCTTGCAGCAGCAAAATTTAAAACCTTTCGTTCCGGGCTTTTTATAAATGATGACATTCATCTGAATCCAAAACTCAATATTAATATTGGTTTACGGCTCGATAATAACTTTCTGCCCACACATACTTATGAGGACCATTTTTTTAATGATACCGCCATAAACATCATTTCAAAATATTATAGTCTTGAAGGAGCAAGAGCCGGGCAAACAATAAAACCTCATTGGCAACTTTCACCGCGGGTTGGGTTCACCTATAAACTTCCGGATGAAAAGGTAATCATACATGGTGGCGGTGGCATTTTTACAGGTCATATATTAAATGTATGGAGCAGTGTGCTTCATCACAACAATGGAGTTTCAATAGGCAGCATTAATATTACCCCGCAGCAATACGGGCTAAACTTTAATCCCGACCCTTATAACCAGCCAACAACGCGATCATTAGGCATTAACCCGGCAATTGCAAAAGGTGAGCTGGATCTGGTAGCAAGAAATTTTAAATACCCCACTGTTTTCAGAACATCAATAAGCGTTGCTAAAAGATTGAAAGGCAATTGGACAATTTCTACTGAAGGAATTTTTACAAAGAATATTTATGAACCAAAATATACCAACATAAACCTTTTGCCCCCAACAAAAATATCATCATTGCCTGATGCAAGAAATATTTATTCCCTTAAGATGCGCCCCGATCCTATCCCTTTAACTGCTAACGGAGGTAATCCATACACCGGTCAGATTTTTTTATTGAGCAATAATCATGAACAAAAAGGATCATCGTATAGCATAAGTATGATTATAGAAAAAACGATTGGTAAAAATTTTTCAATCAATACCAGTTATACCTATGGAAGGAGTACAGTTCTTTTTGAACCTTCACTCAATACTACTATCTACGGTAACCAATGGCGAACTACGGAAACAGTGAACTGGAAAAATTTTACTCCTTTATCAATTTCAGATGTTGATCTGCGTCATAGAATTGCTGCTTACCTGGCAAAGAAATTCAGCTATGCTAAAAATAAAATGGCAACAGCTATCACCTTATTTTATAACGGCCAATCCGGTTCGCCTTACAGTTATGTTTATACCGGCAGCATGATTACTGATAATATTAATAATAATTCAGAAAGATATGATCTTATATATATTCCTACGGTTGCACAACTAAATGAAATGACTTTTGTGCCCAATCCGGATGCGCCAACAATTTCAGTGCAGCAACAAAAAGATTTTTTAAATGACTTTATTCAGAAGGATAAATACTTACGAAAGCATCGTGGAGAATTTGCTGAAAGAAATGGTGCAAGATTACCTTTTACGCACATTGTTGATCTGCGTGTTCAACAGGATTTTAAAATAAAAATAAATAAGAAAGAAACTGGCTTTAGCATTACGTACGATGTTTTCAATTTCACTAATATGATCAATAAAAATTGGGGCAGAACTTATTTTATGGCTGTTGATAATTATAAATTAATAACTTTTGCGGGTTATGTTAAT
>MWYU01000374.1 GCA_002050375.1 Chitinophagales bacterium 62-2 | reverse complement strand
GCTTTGCTGATGTATTGTTAATGGCTGCTGAAGCAGAGATTGAAGTTGGTTCGCTTACTAAAGCCGAGGAATACATTAATCGGGTAAGGGCAAGAGCAGCTAATCCTGCCGGATTCGTACAAGGTGCTCCTGCAAATTATCAAATCAAATTATATACGGCTCCCTTTGCCGATCAGGCTGAAGCCAGAAGAGCGGTTCGTTTTGAAAGAAGGCTTGAACTTGCAATGGAAGGACACCGGTTTTTTGATTTGGTAAGGTGGGGAATTGCTAAAGAGGTGTTAGATGCATATCTAGCTATGGAAAAGGATAGAAGAACATATTTAAGGACCTCAGGAGGATTTACGAAAGGGAAAAATGAATATTATCCTATTCCAAACCGGGTTATTGAAATTTCCAGAATTGCCGGAAATACTCTTGAACAAAATCCAGGTTATTAACAGCTATTGTCGACAGTTTGTTTGGATACTCATTTTAAAATCTCCACTTCGGGTGGAGATTTTTTTTAATAAAATATTATTTTTTGGGTACAGCAATTGCCACTTTTGAAGATAGTAGGACAAAACCCAAAGGGGTATTAAAACTCTGTGGGGATCAGTTAGTCTTTTCATTCTTTGGCTTCGTTAATAATTGCCTAACCTTTCTGTAAGAAGTATTATTTCCTTACCTTCGCGCCTCAATTTTTAAGAACCTTTTTACCTACGTTTGGCATTTCTCCCAAACGACAATATGGAGGATAGGTTAAGGTACAAATAGAGTAATTCAACGATAAGGTGTGTATTGAAAACAAAGGTTACAAATAAATAAGTCATTTAAAAATCACAAATAAACAAGTCATGTCAGACTTAAGATTTCAAAGGAACTTTGGTATTGCTGCACATATTGATGCCGGTAAAACCACTACTACAGAACGTATTCTGTATTATACGGGCGTAAACCATAAAATTGGAGAAGTGCACGATGGTGCTGCTACCATGGACTGGATGGCTCAGGAGCAGGAGAGAGGTATTACCATTACTTCGGCTGCTACTACCTGTTTCTGGAATTTTCCTACCACTCAGGGGACAAAAAATGCAGACACGAAATTATATAAATTTAATATTATCGATACACCGGGTCACGTGGATTTTACCGTAGAGGTAGAGCGGTCTTTGCGTGTACTGGATGGTTTATTAGCGTTGTTCTGCGCTGTATCTGGAGTAGAGCCTCAATCTGAAACTGTATGGCGCCAGGCCAATCGTTACAAAGTACCACGAATTGGTTTTGTAAATAAGATGGACCGCAGTGGTGCTGATTTTTTAAATGTTGTGAAGCAGGTTAGGGAAATGCTTGGGGCTAAAGCTGTACCATTACAGTTACCAATTGGTGCTGAAGATAGTTTTAAAGGTGTGGTTGATCTCATCACTATGAAAGGTATTATCTGGGATGAAGAAAGTCGGGGAATGACATACAAGGAAGTACCTATTCCTGCAGATATGCAGGAGGAAGTGGAGCAATACAGGCAGGAATTGATTGAGGCCGTTGCTGATTATGATGATAAATTACTTGAGAAGTTCTTTGATGATCCTAATACAATTACAGAGTCTGAGATTCATGAAGCTATTCGTAAGGCAACGATTGATCTATCTATTATTCCGATGATGTGTGGTTCATCTTTCAAAAACAAAGGCGTACAAACAGCTTTGGATGCTATCGTCCGTTACTTACCTGGCCCATTAGATATTCAAGCCATAAAAGGTACCAATCCTGACACGGGAGAAGAAGTAATTCGTCATGCTGATCCTAAAGAACCATTTAGCGCTTTAGCATTTAAGATAATGACTGATCCGTTCGTTGGTCGTTTGGCATTCTTCCGCGCTTATTCAGGTCGGTTAGACTCTGGTTCTTATGTTTTAAATGTACGCACCGGTAAGAATGAACGTATTAGCCGTATTATGCAGATGCATGCTAACAAACAGAATCCCGTAGATTTTATTGAGGCGGGTGATATTGGAGCGGCGGTTGGTTTTAAAGATATTAAAACAGGAGATACTCTCTGCGATGAGAAAAACCCGATCACATTAGAAAGTATGACCTTTCCTGAGCCGGTTATATCTGTAGCAATTGAGCCTAAAACACAAGCTGATGTAGATAAAATGGGAATGGCGATAGCTAAACTGGTTGAAGAAGATCCTACATTAAGAGTTAAAACTGATGAGGAAACTGGTCAGACCATTTTAAGTGGAATGGGTGAATTACACCTGGAAATAATCGTTGACCGGATGCGCCGTGAATTTAAAGTTGAAATTAACCAGGGTGCTCCTCAAGTTGCCTATAAAGAAGCATTTACTAAAACTATTGACCATAGGGAAACGCTTAAAAAACAAACCGGTGGCCGTGGTAAATTCGCTGATATTCTTTTTGAAATCGGACCTGCAGATGAAGAATTTTTGAAAGAAGGAAAAGGAACTTTTCAATTTGTAAATGATTTGTTTGGAGGAGCAATTCCGCGGGAATTTGTTCCTGCTATTCAAAAAGGTTTTGAAAACTCAATGAATACAGGTGTGTTGGCTGCTTACCCTGTTGAAAGCATGAAAGTGCGCGTGTACGACGGGAGTTTTCACGCCGTTGACTCTGATGCAATGAGTTTTGAGCTTTGTGCAAGAGGTGGTTTCCGTGAAGCTGGCAGAAAAGCTAAGCCTGTATTACTCGAGCCAATCATGAAAGTTGAGGTAACTACGCCGGACCAGTACATGGGTGATGTAACTGGTGACTTAAACCGTCGTCGTGGTATGTTAGAAGGTATGGATAGCCGTGGCGGATTGCAGGTGATCAAAGCTAAAGTGCCATTGAGTGAAATGTTTGGTTATGTAACCCAACTTCGTTCATTATCCAGTGGCCGTGCAACGTCAACTATGGAGTTTAGCCACTATAATCCTGCTCCAAATGCCATTGCTGAAGAAGTAATGGCGAAGCAGAAAGGTAAGTTGAAGGTAGAAGAGTAAGCCTGCTAAACCCCCTCAGGGACTTGAAGAAGTAATATATAAGGAAGCCTCGCATTTTAGCGGGGCTTTTGCTGTTAATTTTGTATCTCCATTTAAAATCAAAAGGTATGTCCGCATTAGAATTAAAAGTTTATGAAATTCTAAAATAAGTTTTAGGTATGGGAGCTGCGAAAGTTTGAACTATTTGAATCAATCCAGATTTTGCAGTAGAAATTATCCTGTAAGGAGTCTCAAAGCCCGGAAGAGTTGGTTGGGCAGGACTAATATATTCTTGTTTTGATGCACGGGTTTTGAGGGCTTTTGCCATCTTTCTTTGCACTTTAATATTGCAAAAGATACCTAAACTATTGTAAGTATTGAATTCGATAGTTTTTCAGCAGAACCTA
>MWYU01000364.1 GCA_002050375.1 Chitinophagales bacterium 62-2 | reverse complement strand
GACTTGCAGGTGGTACAAGCTCAGATGTTAAAGGACATTTTACGTTGTTTGTTCCTGCAGGTAAAGAAATTACTTTAAAGATTACCGCTGTTGGATATGAGGGTAAAACACTTTCTAAAGTAGCCGGAAATGCCGAAGAATTGAATGTGATCCTCGAGCCGGCAAGTAAAAACCTGGAGGATGTAACAGTAAAGGCTTCCAGTGTGCGTAAAGAAACTGTGAACGCACTAATAGCTTATCAAAAAAATACAAGCACAGTTTCTCAGGTAATATCTGCAGAAGCAATCAGAAGATCACCGGATAAAAATACGGGCGAAATTTTGAAAAGAATTCCGGGTACATCAATACAGGAAGGAAAATATTTGGTAGTAAGAGGCTTAAGTGACCGTTATAACCAGGCGATGCTTAATGGTACCTTATTAAGCAGCACTGAGCCAGATAGAAAAACATTTTCGTTCGACATCTTTCCATCTGCAATGATTGATAATATTATTATCAACAAATCTTTTATTCCTGAATTAACAGGAGAGTGGGCGGGGGGTTTAATACAGGTAAATACGAAAGATGTTCCATCAGCTAACTTCTTTAATGTGCAGGTTGGTACAGGCTTTAACAGTCAGACTGTTGGTCATGATTTTTATACTTACAAGGGAGGCAAGCTTGATTGGTTAGGTCTGGATGACGGAACAAGAAATCTTCCGGCTGCATTGCCAACAAAATCTAAACTTAGTTTTCTCGACCAGGCACAAAAAACCGAATACGGTAAACAGTTTGAGAACATCTGGTCTTCTGAGAAAACTGCTTCGAACTTCTTTCCTGTGCTCAATAAAAGTTTCCAGGTAAACGGTGGTTTTAATAAGCGCCTTAGAAATAACTATAAGCTGGGGGCAATTTTCGCAGCTACTTATAACCAGTCAAATAGAAGAACTGAATTTAGAAACAGGATTTATTCAATACAAAATAACCAGGCAAGTTTAAATTTCGATTACGATAATAATAAATACAGCAAAGACGTTTTATGGGGTGGTCTTGCTAATATCACACTTCAGTTGGGTGCAAATCATAAGGTATCTTTTAAAAACCTGCTTAATGTAAATGCTTCTGATTATGTAACTGAAAGAACAGGTAAAGATTTTGAAAACAATTCTACATTAGGTGAAAACATAAGGGCAACAGAACTTGCTTTAAAATCCAATACCTTTTTTAATACACAGCTAACCGGCGATCATAATCTTGCAAAGCTTAAAGCAAAATTACACTGGTATGGCAGTTTCAATATTTTAGATCAATATATTCCCGATCAACGAAGATTGCAATACAACCAGGATCCCACCGATGTTAATGCTCCTTATCTGTTATTGGTCTCGGCATCTAAAACTTCTCAAAAGTCGGGTAGCCGTTATTATGGCTTCTTAAACGATTACATCTATAATGCAGGTGGCGATGTTACCAAAAGCTTTAATGTTGGCGATTTAAGTCAAACGATTAAAGCAGGTTATTTCTTCCAGGTAAAAGACAGGCTGTTCGACTCACGACCGTTTGCAGTTTATCTTCCTTCTGATAATACTGCCTTAACAAGATTACCTGCTGATGAAATATTCAGCCCCGAAAATTTTGGTAATGGCATTGATAACAAATTTGCTTTTAATGAATTATTCGGAGATCAATACAGGTACTTAGCTAATACCATTCTAAATGCAGGTTTCCTGCAGTTTGACAACCAGTTTTCGAAGAAATTAAGAGCTACATGGGGTGTAAGAATTGAAGATTACGACCAGGTAATTGGCAGCATGAAACAGTCTGATCCGCGGCATGTGCATAGCAGGGTAACCGACATTCTACCCGGTGTAAACCTTACTTATAAAATAAATGATAAGACAAATCTTCGCTTATCTGCTTCACAAACAGTTATTCGTCCTGAGTTTAGAGAATTGAGCGATTTTGCATTTTTCGATTTTGATTTAGGTGCAACTGTAACAGGTAATAAAACGCTTTTACGTACCAAAGTTAATAATGCAGATTTGCGTTATGAAGTTTATCCACGAGCTGGTGAATTGATTACTGTTGGGGTATTTTATAAATACTTTAAAAATCCTATTGAATTATACTTTAACCAAAGCGGAGCTGGAAGCTCAAGTACATTCAATTTTATTAATGCTGATAAAGCAAGGGGTTATGGAGCAGAGTTTGAATTGAGGAAGAAGCTTGATTTTGCAGAGGCTCTTCAAAACTTCACTTTACAAACCAATGTATCTTATATATTCAATCGTGTTGAGCGAGACAGCTTCCAGTTAAAGCGGCCAATGCAAGGTCAGAGCCCTTATGTTTTTAATGCCTCTTTGCAATACGACATTCCTGAAATCGGTTTAAATACAACGCTTCTATATAATCAGATTGGTGACAGAATCCTGTATGTAGGCGGCAATGATTATCCTCCGGTATGGGAAGCTACACGCCCGGTTTTCGACTTACAGATTGCTAAAAAGTTATTAAAGAATACTGGTGAGATCAAGTTTAACGCTTCTGATATTTTAAACCAGGTAGCTAACTATTATCACGATCTTAATGATAACAAGAAATACGATAAGGCTGATGATGCCTTAGCCATCCGTCGCAGGTACGGAAGCAATTTTAATATCTCATTTGCTTACAACATCAAATAACACAAAGCACAATACAATTATGAAAAAGTTACTGATCATTTTTATTGCAGCGGGTTTCTTTACCTCCGGCTGCCGCAAAATAGAAGTGGACGGAAGTACAACAACCGCTACCACTACTTCTGCAAATGAGAACACAATTCTTGAAGGCAGGATAACAGAGAACAGGACATTAAAGGCGCAAAACACCTATAAACTCCGCGGACTTGTTTATGTAACCAACGGAGCAGTGCTTACCATTGAACCGGGTACAAAGATCGTTGGTGAGAATGGAAGAAATGGCGGCCTTATTATAACGCGTAACGCAAAAATAAATGCAGATGGCACCGCTGATAAACCAATTGTATTTACAAGTGAAGCAGCAACACCACAGCGAGGCGATTGGGCGGGGTTGGTATTGTTGGGAAATGCGCCCACCAATGCTTCATTCAATGGTCAGGCAGGGGTAGGAGAAATTGAAGGTGGCATAAATAACAGTGAAGGAATGGGATTATATGGAGGTACAAATCCTGCAGATAACAGTGGTGTTTTACGTTACGTAAGAATTGAATATGCCGGTTATGCTTTCCTACCAGATAAAGAAGTTAATGGATTAACGTTCGGGGGTGTAGGTAATCAAACTATTGTTGATTATGTACAGGTGTCTTATGCTAACGATGATTCTTTTGAATGGTTTGGTGGTACTGTAAACTGTAAACACCTTATATC
>MWYU01000402.1 GCA_002050375.1 Chitinophagales bacterium 62-2 | reverse complement strand
GAATTATGCAGACATAAAAGGTGGTACCTGGTTTCCTAAAGGGGGCATGTATAAAATATTGGAAGGAAGGTTTTTTTTATAAGTAAGAGTTATCGGGCCTGAAATGATAACAGGGGTATCGGGAATACCGGAATGAAGATTTTGAAAAAATTTTTCGAAATTAAAATTTGCTGCTGCGCCGGTAAGATGAGAATACAAATAATCCGGATTTTTCAACTTAACGATAAATTTAAGATCAGGTAAAGGCACATTAGCTCCTAAATATAATGTTTTTATACCCCTTGATTTTAAAAGGTAATGAACGTACAGAAGTCCTAACTCATGATGTTCTCCTTCCGGTAAAAAAAGTAAAGCCATTTTACGAGCGTCAGCATTAGCTACTGTATTTTCTATACCTACTACTAATTTTTGTCGTATAATATTAGTAACCAGGTGCTCCTGTGCGGGGTTAATATGACTGGTAAGCCAGAGAATACCAATTTTTTCAAGTAAGGGGAAAATAATGTCGTTTATAATTGTTTCTATTCCCCGCAATCGAATATTATCATTCAGGAGTTCTTCAAAAGCGTCCAGTTCAAGACTAATCATATAACCTATGAGCTCATTTACTATGTGTTCCTGTTGTGCCTCCCCGTATGAAAGGGAAACAATAGTTTTGTTTATCTCTTCAACCTCCATCTTATTAATGTAAGAAATCTTATAGCCAAATTTGTTTAACAAGGCAACATTTAAGACAGTCTTTAGCTCATCATTGCTGTAATAACGAATGTTGGTTCCTGTACGTTGAGGTTTTAGAAATGAATATCGTTGTTCCCAAATACGAATGGTATGTGCCTTTACTCCGGAAAGGTTTTCAAGATCTTTTATTGTAAATACATTCATATACTTGAAAACAAGACGTTTAGAAAAAAGTTTATTACAATCAAAATAACTTGTACCTAAACATGGTATTTCTTATGTAGAAGTCTTACAAAGCTTAGTGTCTGCTTAATGCTTAGCAATTTTATGGTATTAGCAGTAAAGACTAAGCTGCAGCAACGGAAGTATTATAAACAGGTTGATAAGTTGATTTGACTTTTATTGTTTTACCTTGAGGAATACAAGAGTTTCCGCAGAGTGGCACAGAAACATATTTATACAAAACAAACCTTGAGAGGAGAATAACAAATACGACTCTATATTACAGAAAGGTTTTAAAGGATCAATGCTTCTGTACCCGTTTAAGATATTGGCCGTATCCGCTTTTAATATATTTTTCCGCGACTTTCATTAGTTCCTCGTGGCTAAGGTAGCCCATGCGATATCCCACTTCTTCTATACAGCCAATCTTCTGTCCCTGTCTTTTTTCGATAACCCGTACAAACTCCGATGCATCGCTTAACGAATCGAAAGTACCTGTATCTAACCATGCAGTGCCTCTATCCATTACACCCACTTTAAGCTTTCCATTTTCGAGATAAACTCTGTTTACATCTGTAATCTCATATTCACCACGAACCGAGGGTTTGATATTTTTTGCAATATGAATTACTGTATTATCATAAAAATATAATCCCGGAACTGCATAATTAGATTTTGGCCTGGTAGGTTTTTCTTCGATACTGAGTGCATTAAAGTTATCATCAAAGTCAACAACCCCATAACGCGCGGGGTCAGAAACCTCGTATGCGAAAACAGCAGCACCTTCAACGTTATTAAAAGACTGAACGAGTTTACTAAAACCGCTGCCATAAAAAATATTATCGCCAAGAATTAAAGCAACTTTTTCTTTTCCAATGAACTCTTCGCCTATAACAAAAGCCTGTGCAAGACCATTAGGTTCTGGTTGAACTGCATAAGAAAGACGGCAACCAAACTCTTTTCCGTCTTCCAATAATTTTTGGAACTGAGGACTATCTTCAGGTGTAGTAATGATTAATATCTCCCGGATTCCTGCAAGCATTAATACACTTAGTGGATAATAAATCATTGGTTTATCGTACACAGGCATTATTTGCTTACTTATTCCTTTAGTAATAGGGTATAGTCTTGTTCCGGAACCTCCGGCTAATATGATTCCTTTCATCAGTAGTAATTAAAATAAAGTCGAATACGATCTTAAAGCTGGAAGCTCCATATCTTTTGGTGAAATAAGCAATTCTTTATCGTGTAACATCCAATCGATATTAATATCAGGATCATTATAAATTATGCCACCCTCACTTTCTTTATTGTAATAGTTATCGCATTTATAAAAGAAATCTGCTTCGTTGCTTAATACTATAAAGCCATGACCAAAACCACGGGGAATGTATAATTGAGTTTGGGAGGCTTTAGTTAAAACAACAGAATAGTATTGTCCAAATGTAGGAGAGCTTCTTCTTAAATCAACTGCTACGTCTAAAACGTCGCCTTGTAAAACCCGAACCAGTTTTGCCTGTGCATGCTCGCCTTGTTGAAAGTGTAATCCCCGCAAAACTCCGCGTACGCTACGGCTTTGATTATCCTGAACAAAATTTACATTGGCACCTGTAAGATTATTGAATTTTTTTAAATTGAAGCTTTCAAAAAAATATCCGCGATCATCTTTATAAACAGTATCATGAATAAGGAGGCAATCTTTTAAAGTTGTTTCTTGTACGTTCATCTATTAACGGTTTGCATACATGTTTTCGTAATACTGCTGATAATTTCCACTGGTAACATTATTCAGCCATTTTTCGTTATTAAGGTACCAGTCAATTGTTTCCCTTAGGCCTTGTTCAAATGTTACAGATGGCATCCAACCTAACTCTTTTTTAATTTTAGATGCATCGATAGCGTATCTTCTATCGTGGCCGGGCCTATCCTTCACATACGTAATTAACACTTCGCTGGTTCCTTCAACATTACCCAATTTCTCATCCATTTGCTTACAAAGAAGCTTTACAAGATCAATATTTTTCCATTCGTTAAAGCCGCCGATATTATAAGTTTCGCCGACTTTTCCCTTATGAAAAATTACATCAATTGCTATTGCGTGATCCTTAACAAATAACCAATCGCGCGTGTATAAACCATCGCCATAAACAGGGAGAGGCTTTTTATTGATAATGTTATTTATAAATAGCGGAATTAACTTTTCGGGAAAGTGATAAGGCCCGTAATTGTTTGAACAATTAGAAATAACAAAAGGAAGATCGTATGTTTCTCCATACGCCCTGACAAAATGATCACTTGAAGCTTTACTTGCAGAGTATGGAGAGTTAGGATGATAAGAAGTTGTTTCTGTAAAGATATGGAGCTGCCAGCTTTAAGATCGTATTCGACTTTATTTTAATTACTACTGATGAAAGGAATCATATTAGCCGGAGGTTCCGGAACAAGACTATACCCTATTACTAAAGGAATAAGTAAGC
>MWYU01000136.1 GCA_002050375.1 Chitinophagales bacterium 62-2 | reverse complement strand
AACATATCTAATTCATAACTACGATCAATAATAACACCTTTACTAAAACGTTTGATTTTAGTAAAGGTGTTATAACCTATTTCGTTTGCATGCACCTTTTTGTTCTCTTCATCTAAACTCACCATTCCTACCGGTATAATAAGGTGGTCGTCTCCATCCTGGTTTATAAATCCGTATGCACCATCAACTGCAGAGATTTCATCAGCATTAAATCCATCTTCTATTAAAGATTCATCCACTTCTACATCCAGGTAAACAACACGTTCTGATTGTTTATTAACTAATAAATCATCCACTTTACCGATGGTCCGGTTGCCCGTATCTTTTACTTCCCAGCCTCTTACATCACAATAATGGGAGGCTACTTTATAATCAGACAACTCATCTAAATAATATAGGTTTTTATTTTTGTCAAGCATAATTTTAAGTTTTATTAAGTTATTAAGTTTTATTAATTCATTTTTTTAAGAAGGTCAGCCGCTTCACTAAAGAAAGACTTAACTGCATCTTTTTGATCGAGGGTAAGTACATCAGGGTTGATTGAAGCAGATGCATTTCTTAACGCTGCGACCTCATTAGTCAATCCAGCATATTTAGCCTGCTGCATGTTTTGCAGTACATTGGTTAAAATATCAGCCGCCTTTCTGATATTATCTGCATGCGAAGTTTCAAACGGATCGAGAGTTATCTTGTCTGCATATTCTTTTACCTTATCTAAATCGGCACGAACGTTATAGCCAATTTCATCTGCCATAGCATTTGTTGCTTCCATTAATTTTAAAAGCGCCTCATTGGTATATGCATGGTCAAGACTCATTTTATTTGCATCATCATTTACAAATGTTACGAAGGCTGCCACCGTGCTATTGTTTTCATGCACGTTTATAAGTCCTGTGTCATCTGCATTTTCCCTTACTTCACTATCATCAGTGTGTGTATATGAATATAAAAGATAAATAACCAATGCAAGTATACCGAGGCATAGTAATGCCCATGGCCAAACCGCCTTCTTCTTTTCAATTTTAATCTCTGTCATAAAAAATGTTTTTATTATTATTAAAAAATATATCCTTTAAGTGATAGTATTTATATTAGAAAAGTCAGGATTGAAGTTTACAGGAATTGCTTTTTTTATCCCATTTGCAAATACGATTTAATATTGCCCCGTTACACAAATCATCAACCAGCTTACTTAACGCATTAAGGCTTTCGGGTTTAACTACATAATAATTTGCACCATTAGCTAAGCAATAATCAATATCTTTCTCTGATGATGAAGTAGACAATATCATAATAACAACGTTATTATACTTCTGATTTTTCCGAATCGCTTTCAGGCAGTCATATCCACTTATACCTGGCATATTCAAATCCAAAACAATAAAATCAGGTACAGCTTCTTTCTCTAAAAGTTCCAAAAGCATTTGGCCATTTTTAGCAATGGAAACTTTTATGTTTAGGGAACATTCCTTTACCGCTGACTGAAACAATTCAATATCATCTCTATCATCATCCGCTAACATTATATGTTTATAAGAAGCAATAGACATGATCGAAGCTTTTTTAAAAGACCAATTGTTCCAACAAATCATTTAATAAAAAACTTACAAAGGCAAATTGCATTACGCTGGTTAAAAACGCATTAGGTCTTCATTAGAATTAAATTAGAATCTATTACTCATCGCAGCTTCTGCTGATATGTTATTTTTTCTAATCTAATTCTAATCTCAAATTAATTAGTAACTAAGAACAGGGATATAAGTTTGCATTATGAAACAGTTGATATTAGTAATAACTATCTTTTTTATTGTACAAGAATCAAAGGCAGGAGACACTATAACCGCAGTAAAGGCAAAGAGTTATATTGGTAAAGAGGTTACCCTTTGCGACAGGGTTAATTATGGAAGATATTTGAATGTTTCAAAAAAACAACCTACCATACTATGGGTGGGTCCCGATTATCCAAACCATTATTTATACCTGGTTTTCCCGAAAGAAAGTTTAAGAATGTTTTCATTTGATCCCGAGAAAAAAATGATCAACAAAAGATTTTGTGTAAAAGGTAAGATCGAAAAATTCAGGGGTAAGCCTGCTATTTATATCCGGTCGGAAAGTCAGTTGAATGAAGAAGAGTAGCGTTGTGGATTGAAGTGTTGAAAAAGGCGGTTCTATCTTATTTAACAGCTTGTGTATGATTCAAAGATTTGAGAAGCCGGAGTAATAAAAAAGGAAATGATTATAAAAACACTGTCATGAAAAACAAAGTGCTCATAGGCATTGGTGCCATAATAATAATAGCAGGATTGAGTGCTTGCTATGACAATAATAATAATGCAGAACCGCATATAACGCGAACTACAGATAGTGTAAATGATAATACAATTGATAGCACCGGTTTAATAGAGCCACCCACTTTTATTATAAGACCCGATAATACTTATGTTGACTTAACAACAGGCAGGAAAATAAAAATCGTGGCAGATTCTGTAAGCCGGGATATTATAGATGAAGGAACAGGCGAGGCTGTAATGTTTTTCATTGATCCTTCAACAAACGACACTTTCGACAGAAAAGGCAGAAGAGTAAACAATGCCTTAATAAAGGGCAACGATAATTCATGGAACGTTGACGAAAGCAAAATCAGGTAAAATAAAAATGCTATTATTTAGAGATTTGGATGAAACAAAAGGAAACCAAAAAAAGGGGTGTTCTATTTAAAATTAAAATAAACACTTCCTATTTATTAATTTAAAATTTAAAAACGTTAGTTATGAAAAAGATTTTTTTTATGATGGCAGGAGTTTCAATTTTTTCGATGATACTATTTGCCTGTACTACTACTGCAAAAGCGCCTGTAGTTGCTAAAAACGCTGATTTAAGTGCAGATTTTAAAAGCATTAAAAGCTATAGCTGGACCCAGGGTATCGATAACATTCCGAAAGAAGCAATGTTTATTGGTCCTAATGGTGTTTATATTTTCAATAATGAATCAGGAAGAAAGATGATAAAGGATGCTATACAATACGAACTTGATTCACGTGGCTATGTAATGAATAAAAATAATCCTGACATGTTTATCTCATTTTCTGCTATAGAGCAGCCTGCCAGCCTTCGCACCACTGATGGTTATGTAACCTTATCTTCAGGCGCAAAGGTACGAACAGAAGACAATGTAAGCTATACAGATGTAAAGCCTGGTACGTTATTAATAAACTTTATAAATGCAAAAAATAATAAACAGATTTGGCAGGGTTTTGCATCAGGTATTTTACAGGCCGACCAAATGAAAGACGAATCAAAAGTACGACAGGCTGTTTCAAGCATTTTTGCGGAATTCAAATACAACAATAAGATGTAGAGCAGGTACGACTCTTAAAAAA
>MWYU01000433.1 GCA_002050375.1 Chitinophagales bacterium 62-2 | reverse complement strand
GCATAAACCTTGCGGCTTAGCCCAGGGGCAGGATGGGTCTCTTTATGTTACTGATGATGCAAAAGGCAGTATTTACCGCATCCGGTACAACAACTAAATACAAATCCTTCTCAATAATTTTATGAACAATATTTACCGGAAGCTATCTTTTCGCAAGCCTTGCCTTTTTCTCCTAAGTTTTATCTTTATCTCTATTAACTTATTAGCCCAATCTCAAAGGGCAATCGTAAAAGGTAAGACGTTTGACTCGTTGTCCACTACACCTTTAAGTTTTTCAGGAATAAGAATATTTAAAAGCCAGGAAAAGAAATTAGAAACTGAAAGTGTTGCGAATGAAGCGGGAAACTTTTCTGTTGAATTGAACTACGGAAGATATTATGCACAGGTCGATTTTATGGGATATAAACCATTTAAAACGGCAGAATTTATAGTGTCGAAGGAACATGCGGTACATGACCTTGGGATAATAAGATTAGCTCCTTCTGTAAATACTTTGCAGGAAGTTGTGGTGCAGGCAGAAAAAAGTTTCATGCAACTTTCGCTTGATAAAAAAATATTTACTGTTGGGAAGGACCTTGCGAATGCAGGCGGCTCTGCTTCGGATATTTTAACCAATATTCCATCTGTGTCGGTAGATCCCGAAGGAAATGTGAAGCTGCGTGGAAGTGATAATGTGCGGATCTTAGTTGACGGCAAACCTTCGGGCCTGGTAAGTTTTAAGGGTGGCAGTGGTTTGCAGCAGTTGCAGGGAAGCATGATCGACCGTGTTGAAATTATCACCAATCCTTCTGCCCGTTACGAAGCAGAGGGAATGGCGGGAATAATAAACATTGTTCTTAAGAAAGATAAGAGGCAGGGCTTTAATGGTTCTTTTGAACTAACAACCGGTTATCCAACTAATTTTGGCGGTGCAGCAAACCTAAATTACCGGCATAAAAAAGTAAACTTCTTTATTAATTATGGTATTGCTTACCGAAAGCAGCCTGCAGTAGGATCCCTGTACCAGGAAGTTTATGGGAAGGACACAACATCTATCTTAAAGCAAACCAATAATGGCAGGATCACAGGCTTTAGCAATAATATACGCGGCGGCCTGGATTATTATTTTAACGAGAACAGCATCCTTACAGCTTCCTATCTGTTTCGTCGCAGCGATGCAAACAGGATCACTGATATAAGGTATGAAGACTATATAAATACCACATCAAACCTCACCGGCATATCAACCCGTCGTCAGGATGAAGATGAAGTTGAACCAAACTCAGAGTATGCACTTAATTATAAAAAGTCGTTCGGGCAGAAAGGCCACGAATTGATTGCTGAGGTAAAATATTTAGATAATTGGGAGAGCTCGCAGCAATTGTATACGCAGCGTTTTTTCCTTCCAAATGGTTCTGAAAATATTTCAAAAGGTATTTTGCAAAAATCTCCAAACGATGAATATGAGAAACAATGGTTGTTGCAGGTGGACTATATAAAACCTATTGGCAAAGAAGGAAAATTTGAAACCGGCTTAAGAAGCAGTTTCCGTAATATGGAAAATGATTATTTAGTTACTGAAAAAAATGCGTCAGGCAACTTTGTTCCTCTTCCGGGCCTTGATAACGATTTCTTCTACGATGAAAAAATAAGCGCCGCGTACGGAATCCTGGGTAACAAAAGCAAGAAAATATCTTATCAGGCCGGGCTGAGGGCCGAATGGACAGATGTTAAAACAACGTTGGCTGAAACGCACCAGGTAAATCCAAGAACGTACATGAACTTTTTCCCAAGTGCACATTTCACTGTTGATCTTGCCAAACAAAATGCTATTCAGTTAAGCTATAGCCGAAGAGTTAGAAGGCCGGTTTATAACGACCTCAGCCCCTACATGACTTTCTCTGACAGTCGTAATTTTTCGAGCGGCAACCCCGATCTTAATCCTGAATTTAGTAACGTGTTTGAAATTGGGCATATTAAGTATTTTGATAGAGGCACGTTTTCATCGTCTGTTTACTACCGCAGCACAAAAGGTAAAATAGACCGCATAAGAATGGTAAATGCCGCAGGCAATTCAACTACACGCCCTGAAAATCTTTTATCAGAAAAAGCTTTTGGCACTGAGTTTACCAGCGGTTATAATCCTTTTAAATGGTGGAAACTCGATTTCAATTTTAATTTCTTTCATGCGGATATAGATGGAAGCAATATTCTAAAAAGTTACAAAGCTTCTACCTACAGTTGGTTTGCAAGGCAAACTTCCCGTTTCATGTTTGCCAAAAATTTCGATATGCAGATAAGAGGAAATTATGAAGCGCCGCAAAAAACTGCGCAGGGTAAGAGAAAGGCGCTTTATTATTTTGACTTTTCCAGCAGTAAAGACATTTTCAAGGGGAATGGCACACTTACTTTTAATGTGCTTGATGTATTTAACTCACGCCGTAGCCGGTCCATTACAACAGGTCCTAATTTTTATTCAGAAGGATTTGGCCAGTTCAGAAGACGCCAGATAAACCTTACCCTGAACTACCGGATAAAGCAATCGAAACAAGTTAAAAAAGCTGCGGCTACCGAAGAATAAGGTTCGCCGCAACTCTTGAGACAGTGTTAATATCAGAGGCAAAATAGCACAACAAGAATATGAACTTGACAGGGCAAATAGCAAAACAATTTAGAGATGTTTATTTTGGAGGTAACTGGACTTCTGTTAACCTCAAAGAAAATTTGGCAGATGTTACCTGGCAACAGGCTATAACAAAAGTCTATTCTTTTAATACCATTGCCGCCCTCGTTTATCACATGAATTATTATGTAGGTGCAGTGTTGAAGGTTTTACTGGGAGAACCTCTTAATGCCAGCGATAAGTATAGTTTTGACCATCCGCCAATCTTGTCACAACAAGAGTGGGAAGAATTATTAAATAAAACCTGGACTGACGCTGAAAACCTTTCTATATTGCTTGAACAGTTGCCGGAGAGCAAACTTTGGGAAACCTTTACAGATGAAAAATACGGGAACTACTACAGGAACATTCACGGAGTTATTGAGCATTGCCACTATCATTTAGGGCAGGTTGTCCTGATAAAAAAAATACTCCTGCAGACAGATAAAATTAAATAAATAACAAAACGCAGGTTGAAGCGTAGGGTACACGGAATACCAACTCTTGCCAGACCTTTGACATCAGTTTCAATGCCTGTGTCTGCGACAATTGAAGCTATGTTGCTGCGATATTCTAAAAATATACCTTTAATTTCTATTAATTCCTTTAGCTTTTTCTATGTCTATCAAGCTTTGCGAAACATTTAATTGCAGACGTTAATGCAATTAAACATCGCTCTGAAATTAAAATTTATATTTCCTCGTTACTATGTAAGAAATTTTATATTTCCTGCCCGAGTCTCAAAAG
>MWYU01000194.1 GCA_002050375.1 Chitinophagales bacterium 62-2 | reverse complement strand
ATGTAACAATTATAGATAATTTTGAAAATTTTCAAGCCCGGTTACCGGCAATTTTGGAAGGCTTAGGTTTGGAAAGTACCAGTCTTACATTTAATGATCTTTGCCTTATTATTGAAGAGTCTTTAAAGCCGGTAATGGCTTGATAAACTTTTTTCTCCCGTAAAAAAGTTGTAACTATGCTCTTACTATGAGGGTGCATATCAAAGTTATAAAAGCCTGATACAGTTTCCCTCTTTTTACAAACTAAAAACTAACGATTGCCATGTTCAAAAATTTATTTTGTTGCGTATTATTATTCTTATGCCTTCTAAACCAAAAGGTGATTGCGCAAACAACACAAGCCTCCATCTCCGGAACAGTTTTAAACAATGAAAAAAAACCGCAGGTTAGCGCATCAGTTTCAGTGCGAAACGAATCAACCGGGTTTAACACAAAAACTTTAACCAACTCACAGGGTGAATTTATTTTTAAGGAACTGCCACTTGGTGGCCCTTATACCGTAAGTGCTACTTTCGTAGGTTTCGGAGAGCAAAGAGTGAGCGGTTATACCCTTAACCAGGGTGATGCAGTAAAGGTGAACATCAACATGCAGGTTAGGGAAAATACGCTTGCAGTGGTGGAGGTTGTAGGGTCTGGCTTGAAAAATAAAATTGTAAATATTGGTGCAGCTACAGAAATATCTGCAAGAACCATGGCGCGGCTTCCTGTTAACGGCCGCAACTTCACCAGCTTATTGGATCTTTCTCCTTTAAGCCGTGGTGGTAGTATTTCCGGGCAGCTCGGCTCTTCCACCAATTATACTCTTGACGGTATGAATGCCAAGAATCCTACTTCTGCAGGTTCAACTACCAGCCGTAGCGGCGCCCCTTATTCCATCTCGATAGAAGCTGTACGTGAGTTTAAAGTAGTAACAAACCAGTACGATGTCACTTTTGGTCGCAGCGGTGGCGGTACTGTTAGCGCTGTTACTAAATCGGGTACAAATACATTTAGCGGAAGCGCATTTAACTATACCCGTGCGAGCAAGTTAGCCAGCAAGTACGATATAAGGGGTAACAGGCGTTATAATAATTATTCTACTAATCAGTTTGGATTTGCTCTGGGTGGTCCTATCATTAAAGACAAACTGCATTTTTTTGTAGCGTGGGATCACCAGCAGGATAGCAGGTCGCTGGTTATTGCAGATGTACAATCACCGGCAGATGAAAACAGGTTCAATATAGTCAGAGATACACTTGAAAGGTTTGTAAACATTGCTCGTAGCAAGTACGGAGTATCATCCAAACCTCAATTCGGTTCATTTGATAAAAATCGTGGGTCCGACGCAGCTTTTGCACGTTTAGACTGGCAGATCAATAGCAAAAATCTGCTTACAATCAGAAACAACTTTACTGATGACAGAAATAAGTTAGGGCTGACAGACAACACTGCGATCAACTTATATGAATCTACTGGTAATGACTTTAACAGAGATAACAGCTTGCTGGCAACTTTGCGTACATCGATTAACCCGCGTATAACTAACGAGTTGAAAGTGCAGCATCTATATACATTTCAATCCAGCGAACCAGGGGATGATTTGCCGGCCCAAAATATTCCAAGGGCTCTGGTAGAACAAGTTGCTTCACCAATTAATGGTGCCAGAAGAACAACCACCGTTCAAATTGGTGGCCATAGGTTTGCACAGGAGAACTTTAGGAACAATGTTGTACAACTGGTTGACAACCTTTACTATAACACCAACAAGGTCAAATATACCTTTGGCTTCGACCTAATGAACACACATTCGTTATCAAGATATGGTAGCGAGGTGAATGGTCGTTTTCATTATATCAGCCTTGCCGCATTTGAAGCCAACACTCCCTACAGGTACTACAGGGAAGTACCACTTGTGCCCGACCTGGCTGTAACCGGTAACATCCAAAACCTGGGCTTGTATGCACAAATGCAAACATCCCTTGCAAAGGGCTTAGATGTTACTGCAGGTCTGCGTTACGATTATGCACATTATCCATCAGCTCCTTTAAATCAAACGGTATTGGATGAACTTAATCTTCGTACCGACAACAAAATCAGCTCTTCTATCCTTCAGCCTCGTTTCCAGTTTACATGGGACGTGAATGAGAAACGGACAGACATCATTCGCTTTGGCGCGGGTATTTTTGCTTCCGACATCAACAACTATGTGCTGATAAATAACCTAACGTTTGATGGCAAACACCTGGCTACTGTGGATGTAAGATCACCTAATATTCCTGCTGTTGATTTCAACGCGTATCGTGCCGACCCTTCCAAAACTCCTACTCTGGCTGCCTATCAAACAGCAACGATAAACTTTACCGGAGCTGATGCACAGGTGCCTGTATTGTACAAGGCTAATCTTTCTTATAGTCACTTCTTTACGCCCAAGTTTAGAATGGGCATCAGTGGTTATGCCAGCTTAGGCCGTCACAACTATACCTATATAGACCGCAACATGGCGGTTACACCTTTTTTCACCTTACCTAACGAAGACAACCGCGGTGTGTTTGTTCCTTTAACCACCATGCCGGCTAATGGTTCCGGCGATTGGCAACAAGGGCGTATAAGCAAAAAATTAGGACGCGTTTTGGAATTGACCAGCCTCGGTAAAGTAAACCAGTTTGCGGTAGTTTTAGATGGAACATGGCAGTATTTTAAAGATGGAGATCTTTCTTTTAGTTATACACGGAACGACACTAAGGATAATACTTCGTTTAATGGTAACGTTGCAAACACTGCTACGCTTGTGCAGCCTGTAAGGGATGACCCGCGGGATTTAAGCAGGATCACTTATTCGGATAACCAGTTCCGCCACAAGGTGGTGATTTTTGGTTCTTTACCCACGTTTTTTGGTGTGAGTGTTGGTGTACGCTACTCAGGAATTGGTGGAACCCGTTACAGCCTGCTCTCTGGCGCCAATACCAATGCTGACTTTGTTGCAACTAATGACCTCGCATATATTTTTGATCCTAACAATCCTGCTGTGCCCGAAAATGTCAGGACTGGCCTTAACGCTATTCTAAACAACCCCGATGCAAGTGAAAGTATCAAGGATTACATCAGCAGAAGCTTTGGACAGATCGCGGAACGAAATGGCGGCGAGAATGGATTTTACGGCTTCCTCGATCTAAGGGTAACAAAGAAGTTTACATTTTATAAAAAGCATAATATTGAGTTGTCGGGCGACATTTTCAACTTTGTTAATATGCTAAATAGAAACAAGGGTGTAAGCAAGAATTTGGGGAACCAGGCTCTTTATGGCCTTGGGGTTCCGGCTACAGGCACAACTCCGGCCCTGCCCAATTTTGATCCTGCAAACAGAAGATTTAACTATAGAGTAAATACAGCAGGTATCCCGAATCCCGGTGGTGAAC
>MWYU01000203.1 GCA_002050375.1 Chitinophagales bacterium 62-2 | reverse complement strand
GATATGAATTGGGCGGGTCCTGAGTTTTGGGGTAACCGTTTACAAGACTGGCGGCTTCAAGGCGGTAAATTAGAATGTTTGGTAAAAGGCAGAAACAGAACATTGCATTGTTTAACTACTCAACTTACTTCCCGGCCCGAGGCCTTTGAAACCAGTGTCACAGTACGTTTGTTAGCTGACGCGAATGACACTGCTTCAAATTATTACGCCGGCTTTAAAATAGGAGCCAAAGCAATCGACCGTTTTGATGATTATCGCTGTGCAGCAGTTTTTGGTGAGGGGATTGATGCAGGAATTACTGCCTCAGGCAATCTGTTCATAGGAACAACCAGAAGTTCGAAGATTATAAATAGTAAGGGTGAGGTAAGAATCGTTCTTGCTGCTGTTCCGGTGAACAATCAATACCAGCTAAAATTATCTGTTATTGCTACCGGTAATAATACAATGTTGGATGAGTTAACAGTTAATAATGTCCCGATTGAAAACCTTACCGGAAACATTGCATTGGTAGTTCATTATGCAAATGAAGCTGAGAAAACTTTAGGTATTACGGAGACTGGTTTACCCTTAAAAGCGGATCCTAACGCAGATAAAACTGATACTCCTTCTGCTGTATTTTCAGATTGGAAGATAGAAGGTCCAAAAATACATTACAATGCCAGTCAAACTTTTGGGCCTGTTTGTTTTGCCCAATACACTCTCCATAGAAAAATACTGAAGTTAACGGCTCAATGCGTTCCTGTAAACACTGTTGCTGGTTACACCATTGCTTTGCAGGTAAGGAATAATAATAATTGGAAAACACTACAGGAAGGTAAGCTTCACCCCGCCGGAAGGTGTGTTAATTTTAAGATTGAAAACTGGGCTTTTACTACCGCTCAGTCTTACCGTATTAAACTTGTGCTTCCTTTGAAAAATGGCAGGCGCGAATACTTTTACGAAGGCACTATTGCAGCCGAGCCGGCAACAGCAGAAAAATTAAAGGTGGCGGTATTTAGTTGTAATGGCGATCATGGCTTTCCTGATACGGAAATAGTGCAGAACGTAAGTAAACACAAACCAGATGTAGCCGTTTTTCTCGGCGACCAGTTTTATGAAGCAACCGGCGGTTTTCGAATTCAAACTTACCCGAAGGAAAAAGCATCTCTGGATTATCTTCGTAAATGGCTCATGTTCGGCTGGTCGTATAGGGAGGTTTTTCGTCATATCCCCTGCGCTATCATTCCTGACGACCATGATGTGTATCATGGAAATGTTTGGGGAGAAGGAGGAAAACATGCACCTACCGATGTCGGTTTTACTTCTGACGCACAAGACCTGGGTGGGTATAAAATGCCGGCAGAATGGGTTAACATGGTACAATTTACCCAGACAAGCCATTTGCCCGACCCTTATGATCCAACACCTGTAAAACAAGGTATTGGAGTATACTACACCAAATGGGATTATGCAGGTATAAGCTTTGCTATTCTTGAAGACCGTAAGTTTAAATCCGCTCCAAAAAACGTCTTGCCGGCAGAAGCAAAGGTTGGAAACGGATTTATACAAAATCCTGATTTTGATATTAAAAAATATCGTGAGATTGATGCAAAGCTTTTAGGTGAACGTCAAATGAAGTTCTTAAATGACTGGGCAACTGACTGGAGTGATGGAACCGAAATGAAGTGTGTTCTGTCACAAACTAATTTCTGTACTGTAACTACGCTTCCTAAAGGCAGCCTCAGCGATTCCATTACATCAAGGCTTCCAATTCCTGAACCTGGAGAATACATTACAGGAGATGCACCGAATGCAGATATGGACTCCAACGGGTGGCCGCAGAAAGGCCGCGATGAAGCCGTTAAGGTTATCAGGAAGTGCTTTGCTTTTCATATTGCCGGCGATCAGCACCTGGCAAGTATGGTTCAGTATGGCGTGGACTCTTTTGGAGATTCCTGCTTCGCATTTGGAGGACCTGCATTAAATAATATTTTCCCTCGCCGCTGGTGGCCACAGTTACAAAATCACCAGCCCCTCGAAGGTAAAGCTCCTTATACCGGTAACTTTTTAGATGGCTTTGGTAACCGAATGACCGTACACGCTGTAGCTAATCCACGTAAAACAGGCAGAAAGCCAACTATCATTTATGATCGGGCAACCGGCTATGGCATAATTACGTTTGATAAGGCGAAGCGCTCTATTGTTACCGAATGCTGGCCGCGTTATGTTGATCCGCAGCAGAATCCCGAGGGGCAATATCAGGGCTGGCCAGTTACAGTTTCACAAGCTGATAATTATGGCAGGAAGGCAGAAGCATGGTTACCCGAGGTAAAAGTAAAAGGACATTTGAAACCTGTAGTTGAAATAATCAGCGAACAAACAGGTGAAATGGTGTATTCGCTTCGTATAAGGGGCGAAAGTTTTAAGCCGAAAGTATTTGCAATGGGTCTTTATACGATAAGGGTAGTTGAACCAGGTACCTCAAAAATGATGGAAAAACGACAGATACAAGCAAAGGAAATAAATAAAGACACACTGCTTTTTACAATTTAATCACCGGCACGCAGCATTTATTCAGTTTCCAGACTCTAATATTTTAAGAAAGTAAGTGTGAGATTAAACATAGTATAACTCAAAAACTAAATAAATAAAAATGCTTAAAAATTTCCTTACCCTTCTATTATTTGTCGGTGGTTTAGGAATAACGGCAACTGCTCAAACGTCTGCGACTGCTGTCGCTGTTAGAGGAAACATTACTGATGCTGCCAACAAAGGGCTTGCAGGAGTAAGCGTTAATGAGAAAGGAACCAATAACGGTACAACTACTTCTGACAATGGCTCTTTCCAAATAAGGGTCTCTAACCAAAATTCCGTTTTAGTCATTAGTTCAGTTGGTTACCAAACTAAAGAAGTTGTTGTTGGAAGCCGCTCTTCCATTTCGATACAATTAGAGACTGTCGCTGAAGAAATGCAACAAGTAGTTGTAGTAGGCTATGGAACACAAAGACGGGAAAATATTATTGGTTCGGTAGGGCGGGTGTCAGCAGAACAATTAATGGATCGTCCTGTTACCCAATTATCAAATGCTTTAGCCGGCCAGATGGCGGGGGTTACTGTCATTCAGCGCTCGGGCCAGCCGGGTGCAAGCGCAGGGGTAGTTAACGTACGCGGTGTCGGATCTTTTGGGGCGTCTTCAGGGGCACTGGTAATAGTTGACGGCATACCCGGCAGTATGAATGATATAGATCCGAACGATGTGGAGAGCATCTCCGTTTTAAAAGATGCATCTTCTGCTGCTATTTACGGATCAAGAGCCGCAAATGGAGTAATCCTTGTTACCACAAAATCAGTTAAATCAAGCTTGCTGCTTAACGAAGTTTTTAAATTAAGACGTATGTTGTACCTGTTATAATTGTTCTTAACTACC
>MWYU01000352.1 GCA_002050375.1 Chitinophagales bacterium 62-2 | reverse complement strand
GCTTGTTAGGAGCACTCGGCCTCGGCGGCAGAAGCAGGAAGAAGAGTTGGTTTTGAGTAATGGCAAGGAGAAGATGATTACGAAGCTCTTTTTATAGCGCCCTTTTCATTTACCGAAACCTTTCCTTCGGCTTGCAAGTAATCAAGCACCTTCCACACTTTTTCTTTTTTGATCCCTGCCATTTGCTGTAATAATAAATCTATTTCAGATTCCCGGTTTGCAAGATGAGTAAAGATGCGTTCGCTGATTTTAGAAAACTCTTCCTGAGAAAGGACGGTGTTTTTTTGTTGCAAGCAATTATCACAAACTCCGCAAGGCTTCATTTCATTGTCTCCAAAGTACTGGCCGATGTATTTGCTTCTGCAAGATCGCTGCAAGCGGATATAGCCTTCCATTGCTTTTACTCTTTTTGTATATTCTTCTTTCCTCTGTAAATAGTAGGTGTGATTAAACGACAGTTGCAGGGCAGATGCCCGGTTATGCAGAAAAAAGATTTGCGGTGTTTCTTTTTGTAATTGGTAATCTATTATACCGTAAGCCTGCAGTTCCTGCAGTTGCTTTATCAATTCGTTAGTAGAAGCGTTTGTAAGGCGGCTAAGTAAGCTTTCACTTATAGAAACTGAATGATTAAATATTCCTTCATAGGTACGTAACAAATATTTTATAGTATTTTCTAAATGAGGATGTGCCTGTTCAAAATCATTTAAAACATCTTTAGTACACGTGAAACCAACTTTTGAAGGAACAAAAACCTGTTCGTTGAAAGTTAGGTGTCCATCCTGCTCCAACGCTTTTAATGAGTTTATCACTAAAAAAATATTCAGTTTAAAATATCGTACAAAGTCGTTGAGATTAAAATCATAATAAGTAGCCTCTCCACAGCCTACAGGAATTTGTAAATGATTTACTAAAGCTTCATACACTTTTTTTATTTCTGATACAGGCGGATATTTAATATCAGGAAGTTTTTGAAGCTCTGCTAATTCCTGTTTTGTGTAGACTAACACTGCAAAAGATCGTTTTCCATCTCTTCCAGCACGGCCTGCTTCCTGGTAATAATTTTCGACGTTGTCAGGTATGTCCATATGCACAACTACACGAACATCGGGTTTGTCAATGCCCATTCCAAAAGCGTTGGTAGATACAATTACTTCTGTTTTATTGTCTATCCAATCTTCCTGCTTTTTGTTGCGCTCTTCCTGCAACAACCCGGCATGATAATAATCTGCAGAAATATTATTTAGCTTAAGCAGGTGTGCTATTTCTTTAGTCCCTTTACGGTTTCTTGTATAAACAATAGCAGAGCCTCCAACTTTATTCAGCACATCAAAAAGCTTATTTACTTTGCTGTCTACTTCAAATGCGCTAAACGAAAGGTTAGGCTTTTCAAAAGACTGGCGAAAGATGTTACGCTCTTTGAATAAAAGCTTATCACAAATATCTTCCTGAACCCACGGGGTTGCAGAGGCCGTTAATGCAATAACAGGTACATCAGGAAAGACAGTCCGCAGTTCAGCAATGCGTAGATAAGGTGGCCTGAAATCGTAACCCCACTGAGAGATGCAATGTGCTTCGTCAACAGCAATTATATTCAATTTTAGCTCAGCTAAATATTCTTTAAACAGGTCGGACTCTAATCTTTCGGGAGAAACGTACAGGAATTTATAGTGGCCAAACGCAGCATTTTGAAGTGTTTGTTTTACTTCGAAATAACTCATTCCGCTATGCACAGCCAGCGCCGGAATGTCTCGCTTTTTAAGGTTCTCAACCTGGTCTTTCATTAATGCAATTAAAGGACTTATTACCAGGCATAGACCGTCTTTTGTTAAAGCCGGTACCTGGAAGCAGATTGATTTTCCACCGCCTGTTGGTAATAATGCAAGCGTATCTTTTAATTGTAAAATAGAGTTGATGATCTGTTCCTGAAAAGGCCGAAACACATCATAGTTCCAGTATTGTTTTAGTATTTCTTGCGGAGTAGGCACAGAGCAACAAGTTAGTACACTTCGTCGTGTGTGCCAATATCAATGAAAAGAATATTACCATCTGGAGTATATCTAAAAATAACCCTTAAATCATAGGCAAGACTAAACGCCCAATGATTTTGTAACTTACCTGTAAGCTTGTGTAAAGCCAACGAAGGATGGTTAATATCTAAGTGAGTATTAAGATTTTTTCAATAAGCGAAGGCATTAACTCGGGCTTCTTTCTGGCCACTCGTTTCAACGACTGCTTAAAGTGACTACTAAGATTAATCTTCATTAAATATTTCTGTAAAGTATTTCTTTATTTCATGAGGTGTTTTTAAAGAGATTGATTTACCCTCCTCATATTCTTTCATCGCTTCTTCTGAGGCAGTCAATATTTCCTGCCTTCTTCTTTCCACTAACTTTTTATTAAGTATTCCTCTTAACTCTTCCATCTCTTCTTTCGAAAGAAGAACAACTTCATCCACCAAATCTGAAAACGTAGGCATATCTAAAATATTTTCTCTAAGTTAAAAATTTTAATCAAGTTTCTTCCAGTTCAGCCATAGCGAATTACCTGCTAAAACCACATCGCTTAATCCCATAATTAAGGCACCCGCCGTGGGGGTTAACAGTCCAATGGCTGCTACTGGTATTGCTATTATATTATAAAAGAAAGCCCAGAATAGATTGCCTTTGATAGTACCGTAAGTATGTTTTCCTAATTGCATAGCCATAGGAAGTTTCTTAAGACCTCCATCCATTAACACTACCGATGCACTTTGAATAGCCAGTTGCGAAGCTTTACTTAGCGATATACTAATAGTAGCCTTCGCCAATGCAGGAGCATCATTAATACCATCACCAACCATTACGGTTGGAGCCTGTTTTACAAGTTCCTCAATCTTACCAAGTTTTTGCTCCGGTGTTTGCTCCGCTATCACTTCATCTATTCCCAGCTTCTCTGCTATAATCTTTGTTTTTGAATAACTATCACCACTCAATAGAATAGTTTTAATATTCTTTTGTTTGCAAAAATCAATTACTTCAACGGCTTCTTCGCGCAGTTCATCTGCAATATCTATCCAGCCGACCAGATCATCATTCTTTTTTACATATAAGTGGTGCGACAAGTCTTTAATATTATTATCAATTTTTGACGAACCGATCCAATACACATTTCCTGCTTTGTCCTCTGCCTTCATTCCGAGGCCTTTTATTTCTTCTATCTTTTTCCATTTTTCTGTATTGGAAACCTTCCATGCTGCGGCTATGCTTTGCGCAATAGGATGGGTTGAAAATTTTTCAAGAGAATAAACAAGACGTTTAAATTCATCTTCGTTTAAATGGCTTTGATATGCTGTTACTATAAACTTTCCGTTAGTTAATGTTCCTGTTTTATCGAATACCATTTGCTTAATGTTCTTAAATAGTTCCATACTTTTTGTATCGCTGAAC
>MWYU01000369.1 GCA_002050375.1 Chitinophagales bacterium 62-2 | reverse complement strand
GTACAGTATCATTATCTATTTTCACTATTAGCTTATACATTCCTGACGAAAGCGAACTTATATCAATATTATTATTTAGTAGTGTTGACCCAGAAGTTTTAAGCATTGTTCTTCCACCTAAATCAATTACAGAAATTTCAGCTTTTTGCTCGTTTGACATTCCTGTAATAGTAAATCGTAATCTATTATTAATTACAGGATTCGGCATTATCGTTAACCCTGTTTTTGATTGAGAATAATTTATTCTAATAATAGATGAATAAACAAATTGGCCGTCTTCATCTATCACTTTTAAGCGATAAAGTACATATTCCTTTTTGCCTAAAGCGGGAACATCACTAAAACGGTATTTACGGGCAGTATTTCCCCCGGTGGCAGAAATAGTAGTTTTCTTAACCCATTCCCCCGTTTCAATATCCTGTTGTTCCACGTCATAATTTTTCACATTAATCTCCTGCGCCGATTCCCAGAGCAAGGCGATCTGGTTCCGGTCTCTATATCCGTTGAAGAATGAAAGCTTAACGGGCAAAGTGATGTTAGATAATTGACCTCTTACTTCCCCTCCTGTATTTGAACTGGTATGGATATCAACATAAGTCCTTCCAATTATTATGCTATCAGCCTCGGCAAGTGAAATTGCCCGGGCAGTGTCAATGGTACCGGTTGTAGAAGTGGTGAACTGTGAGTTAGTAACAATTGAACCGGTTACGCCCGGGGCACCCCTATGAATATGTGCACTTATAGCTGCATTACTTAAACCACTATAGTTGCCCGTTAAATATAACATCTTAGTAGTTTTATCAACTAAAACATTAGCCATTCCTGTAGCTGTAGAACTTGTAGGCGGCACTTGTTGTGTACCTTGTAATCTTGCATTTAAAAATTCAGTTTGCCCTAATGTGGTAGTGGTAAGCTGTGCTCTTATTTCGCCACCTACTGCATAAATGCCTGTACTATGAACATCAACATACATTCTGCCAGCCAAAAGATCTCCTTCCTGGCCTGCAGTAAGTGTGTCAGTTCCGGAAAATGCACCGTTTGTACCGTTGCTGGCGGCGGCAAGTGTAAAGAGAATGGGTGCTGTGGTTCCCGCTGATGCTGGCCCATGAATATGAACCCCGCTATTTTTATCAGTTAAGCTTCTAAAATTTCCCCACCATTCTATCAATTTGCTGGCAGCATTATATTTCACTATTATCGTACCTCCGGCGAAAGAGCGTATGGAAGGGCTTACTTGTTTGGATTGTAAGGAGCCTGTTAAAAAATGGATTTGTGCTTTAGAAGCAAGCGTTAAAAAGAAGAATGAAAACAGAAGAGTCGAATTTTTTTTCATAACAATGTGTATTAAGTAATTAATCAAATAAAAGATGAAACTTGAAGTATGGAATAACCGGGGTATTTAGTTTAGCGAATTGGTCTCAACGGAACATAAAGGATTATATAATTAAAGATATTGAGATTAAATACCATAAAAAAATAACTTTCAAAACTATGTAATTTTGAACTTTTGTAATTAAGATAGAGGTGAAAAATTGGTCCTTTTGGCTTAAAAAAAGAAGCCTGCCGTTATTAGGGCAGGCTTCAATAGAAATTGTTTAAATGTTAAGCTACACTCTCGGCTTTCGCTCCTTTCGATACTTTTTTTCTTTCCTCCTCGTCTAAAAACACTTTACGCATACGAACGTTTTTTGGCGTCACTTCAATACACTCATCCTGTTGAATGTATTCCATACACTCTTCAAGTGTTAATAGTGTTTTAGGCGCTATACGCGATGCATCGTCACTTCCGCTTGCCCGGTGGTTAGTAAGTTTTTTAGGCTCAGTTGCATTTACCACCAGGTCTCCCGGCTTGATATGTTCAGCAATAATTTGTCCTGTATAAACCTCTTCTCCCGGTTCTACAAAAAAAGTTCCCCTGTCCTGTAGTTTATCAATAGAGTAACCGGTTGTTCTATCCTGATTTTTAGAAATTAATACACCATTACTTCGGCCGGGTATGTAGCCTTTCCAGGGTTTATATTCTTGAAAACGATGCGCCATAACAGCTTCGCCTGCAGTGTTTGTTAGCATTTGCGAACGTAAGCCGATTAACCCTCTTGAAGGAATTTCGAATTCAAGGTGTTGCATTTCACCTTTGCTTTCCATTACCAGCAGTTCGCCTTTTCGTTGTGTAACCTGATCAATAACTTTACCACTATATTCCTGTGGTACATCTACCACTAATACTTCGTAAGGTTCATACTTTTTACTGTCTACAATTTTAACAAGCACCTGCGGATTTCCTACCGTTAACTCATGGCCTTCGCGCCGCATCGTTTCTACCAATATCCCCAGGTGTAAAATACCGCGACCATATACAAGAAAACTATCCGCGCTGTCTGTATCTTCTACCCGTAGGGCAAGATTTTTTTCAGTTTCCTTCATTAGCCTGTCGCGCAAATGGCGGGAGGTTACAAATTTCCCGTCTTTACCAAAAAAGGGCGAGTTATTAATGCTGAACATCATGCTCATAGTAGGTTCATCCACACTAATTACAGCCAAACCTTCCGGATTTTCAAAATCGGCAATGGTATCACCGATAGTAAAATTTTCGAGACCTACAACCGCACAAATATCTCCTGCTAATACTTCGGTAACTTTTCTTTTGCCCAACGATTCGAAAACATATAATTCTTTAACCTTCGATTTTTTTATTCCGTCAGCAGTAACCAGGCTAATAGGTTGGCCTTCTTTAATGCTTCCCCGCTTAATGTTTCCTATAGCTACCCTACCTAAAAAAGCCGAATAATCGAGCGAACTAATCTGTAATTGAAGATTTCCTTCTCCCACTTTGGGTTCAGGAACGTATTCTAAGATACCATCAAGTAATGGTGTAATATCTTCAGATTGTTCATTCTTAGTGTTGAACCAACCGTTTTTGCCTGAGCCGTAAAAAGTAGGAAAATCTAATTGCTCTTCTGTAGCATCAAGGTTGAAAAAAAGCTCGAACACTGCATCATGAACTTCATCGGGCCGGCAGTTTGGCTTATCAACCTTATTGATGATCACAATAGGTTTAAGATTAAGCTGAAGCGCTTTTTGAAGTACAAAACGGGTTTGAGGCATAGGTCCCTCAAACGCATCAACCAAAAGGCAAACGCCATCCGCCATCTTTAAAACTCTTTCAACCTCACCGCCAAAATCTGCGTGACCAGGAGTATCGATCACATTAATTTTTACTCCTTTGTAAACTACTGATGCATTCTTGCTGAAGATGGTAATACCGCGCTCCTTTTCAAGATCGTTGCTATCCATAATCAACTCACCTGTGTCCTGATTAGCACAGCACGATTTGGATGGAAGTGTTCGTCACTCACAGATAATAATGTTGTCTTTCAAGTCGAACTTAAAACTACAGATAACTCCAAATCCAGCAATTTCGTTTGTTAATAT
>MWYU01000738.1 GCA_002050375.1 Chitinophagales bacterium 62-2 | reverse complement strand
CACCTGATTGATGCTTTTTTTAGAAGTATGGAGTTTGATCTTACCAGGCATGAATATGATAACCAGGGTTACAACGATTATATTTACGGCAGTGCCGAAGTAGTGGGGTTGATGTGTTTATATATTTTTTGTGAAGGTGATAAAGTTATGTATGATAATTTGAAGCCGTATGCTCAAAGTTTAGGGGCTGCTTTTCAAAAGGTAAATTTTTTGAGAGACTTAAAGGCAGATACAGAAAACCTCGAACGCATGTATTTTCCCGGATGCGATTTCAAAAATTTCTCCGAACACGAAAAACTTAACATTGAGGCCGACATTCAAAAAGATTTTAATAACGCTTACGAAGGCGTAGTTAAATTACCTTTAAAAGCGAGGTTTGGAGTGTACGTCGCCTATAAGTATTATTTATCATTATTCACTAAAATAAAAAGACTGCTGGCAAAACGCGTAATGGAAGAAAGAATACGGATACCCGATTATTATAAAGTTATGATCGTTGCAAAAGCGGGTGTAAGAAGTCAGTTCAATATTCTGTAGGTTACTTAATTTTACCTAATGGAAGAAGTGATTTTAGTGAACGAGCAAGACGAGCAGGTAGGCAGCATGGAGAAAATGGAAGCTCATTATAAAGGAATACTGCATAGAGCTTTTAGCATTTTTATTTTCAACGAAAGGGGCGAAATGTTGCTGCAGCAAAGGGCAAAGTCTAAATATCATAGCGGGGGGCTTTGGACTAACGCCTGTTGCAGTCATCCTCGTCCGGGAGAAGATATAGAGCAAGCTGCTACGAGGCGTTTGCACGAAGAGCTGGGATTTTCTACTTCAATAAAAAAGATATTTCACTTTCGTTATAATGCCTCCTTTACCAACGGATTAACAGAACATGAATTTGACCATGTTTTTGTGGGAAATTATCGTGGAAGCGTTATGCCTGATGCCTATGAGGTGGAGGATTATTGTTTTAAAACAATGCATGAAATTAGCACGTCAATTGAATCTCATGCTCATAAATATACTGCCTGGTTTTGCATTGCTTTTCCTAAAGTATTTAAATGGTGGCAATCACAAGGCCATTAATTGTCATTATTAATTATTAACTATTCTTATTACTCTTTAATTTAAAAAAGATTTTTATGACTTGGTTTATTAATATATTTATTTTAGTCATCACCTTTTGCCTTATGGAAGGGGTTGCATGGCTCACCCATAAATATGTAATGCACAAATGGCTTTGGTATCTCCACGAAGATCATCACACAAAAGGTCCCGGTTTTTTTGAAAAAAATGATGCCTTCTTTCTCATCTTTGCAATACCAAGTATGCTAAGCATTCTTTACGGAACAATTAATCATGTTTATTGGCTTGTAAGTATTGGCGCCGGTATTGCATCGTATGGTGCTGCCTATTTTTTAGTACACGATATTATTATTCATCAGCGGTTTAAACTCTTTACCCGTAGTAATAATTCTTTTATACGAGCTGTTCGCTGGGCACACAAAATGCACCACAAACATTTAAATAAAGAAGATGGAGAAAGCTTTGGAATGCTTCTGGTTGCACGCAAGCACTGGCAAAAGGTAAGAAACGACAATCAAAAGATGAGCGCAGCAAAATCTACCGCATAATTATAAAATTTTTAAAAAGTAAGTCTAAGGCCGTGAGTAATCACGGCCTTAGTTATATTTTCACCGCTAAATAGTTGAAATGCAAACTGCTGAAGATATAAAATTATTAAACGAAAGGATTCAACATGCGGCTTTATTCATTAACAGGCTTAGAACAGAACTATCAAAAGTAGTGGTGGGACAACTTTATATGGTTGACAGGTTGGTAATAGGTTTATTAAGCAACGGACATGTTTTACTGGAAGGTGTGCCAGGACTGGCTAAAACTCTTACTATCAAATCCCTCGCTCAAGCTATACATGCAAAATTTAGTCGTATTCAATTTACCCCCGATTTATTACCTGCCGATGTGGTGGGAACGATGATCTATAATCAGCAGCGAAACGAATTTGTGATTAGGAAGGGTCCCATTTTCGCAAATTTTATTCTCGCTGATGAAATTAACCGTGCCCCTGCCAAGGTGCAAAGCGCATTGCTTGAAGCTATGCAGGAAAGACAAGTAACCATTGGAGAAGAAACTCACAAGCTTGAAGAGCCTTTTTTAGTTTTAGCAACCCAAAATCCTTTGGAGCAGGAGGGCACGTATCCTTTACCGGAAGCTCAGGTCGACAGATTTATGCTAAAGGTTGTTGTTGGCTATCCTGATAGAAATGAAGAGCAATTAATTATACGGAGGCAAGTACAGGGAGTAGATATTCCTTACATAAATCAGGTGGTAAGTGTTCATGAAATTATACAGGCACGCAACCTGGTTAAGCAAGTTTATATGGACGAAAAAGTGGAGCAATACATTATCGATATTGTTTTTGCCACCCGTTTTCCCGAGCAATATAGATTAGATCGTATTAAGCCTTTAATTAGTTATGGTGGTTCTCCGCGTGCAAGCATCAACCTTGCTTTAGCCGCGAAAGCTCACGCATTTATGAATAGGAGGGGATATGTAATTCCGGATGATGTTAAGGCAATTTGTAAAGATGTAATGCGCCACCGTATTGGCTTAACTTATGAGGCGGAGGCCGAAAATATTACAACGGAAAAAATTATTGATGATATTTTAGAAGCAATTGCAGTACCGTGAGGGAGTTGACAGAGGAATGTTGACGGATGACGGGAAGTTGACGGATGAAAGTTGACGAATGACAGCTGTTATGTTTTTATTAATTTATCAAGTATAACTTCTTATAAAAGCTTAGATGCATGAAAAAAGCAATGATGCTAGTTAAGGAAGTATATACAGTTACTAAAGAATACCCTAAGGAAGAGTTATTTGCACTTACATCGCAAACAAAAAGAGCTGTTGTATCAGTGCCAGCTAATATTGCAGAAGGAGTAGGAAGAAATTATAAGAAGGATACAATTCAATTCCTGCATATAGCACGTGGTTCTTTATACGAAGTAGAAACACTTTTAAGCATTGCACTAATGCTCGAGTATTTAGTTCAGGAAAAGTTCGATCAATTAACAGCCTTAATTGATGGGGAAATAAGAATTCTTAATGGTTTAATAAAATCACACGAAGTCAGGCAAGATTTAAAGTAGCCTATTTCTGTCAACTGTCATCCGTCAACTGTCAACTAAACTATGACAACCGCTGATATACTAAAAAAAGTTCGCGAGCTTGAAATTAAGAGTAAAAGGCTTACCAATCACTTGTTTACCGGTGAGTATCATACTGCTTTTAAGGGTCGGGGCATGTCGTTCAAAGAAGTAAGAGATTATTATCCGGGAGACGATACGCGCTTTATTGATTGGAACGTTTCAGCAAGGATGGGACACCCGTATAGTAAGTTGTTTGAGGAGGAAAGAGAGTTGACTGTTTATCTTTTAATAGATGTTAGTGCCAGCAGTTTGTTTGGAACATTCCGGCAGAGTAAAAGAGATTTGATAACAGAAATGTGTGCAGTGCTTGCATTTTCAGCTACCACAAATAACGATAAAGTTGGACTGATATTCTTTAGCGATCATGTAGAGAAATTTATACGGGCAAAAAAAGGGAGAGATCATGTTTTATATATGGTTCGTGAAATGCTTTCTTTTAAATCGCATTGTGCACAAACGAATGTATTAAAGGCACTGCAATTTCTAAATAACACAACCCGCCACAAAAGCATTGTTTTCTTATTGAGTGATTTTGCCGATGCCGGTTATCATGACACTTTACGGGTGGCAGCCAAACGGCATGATGTAATTGGGGTACAGGTTTACGATCAGCGGGATGAGCAATTGCCTAAAGCCGGGCTTATGCAATTACGCGATGCTGAAACAGGCAAAATGGTTGTTCTTAATACAAACGATGCTTATACACAATACAAATACAACCAGCAATTTAAAAAGATACTCGAGGATGCAAAAGTGTCTTTTAGAAAAGCAGGGGCGGATCTTATTCAGTTATCTACCGGCCAGGATTATGTAAAACTTTTACAGCAATTTTTTATTAGAAGGGCATAGTGAAAAAGCACAGGCTATATATTTTTTTGTCGATTTTGATGATAGCATTTTCTGCTCGATGTCCCGTTCTCGCCCAAGTGGTTAAAGCAGAAGTGAACCGTGATAAAATATTCATTGGCGAACAGATCAAATTAAAGCTAACACTTCAAAGTGAAAGGCGTATACCTACGTGGTTTCAATTTCCTGATAGTATAAATCATTTATTAATTTTAAACCGCAGCAAGATTGATACTATTCTTAATGGCAGGTATACTAATTATCATCAAACGCTAACCATTACATCTTTTGATAGTGGCCGTTGGGAATTTCCCCCTTTGGCAATAGCTTCAATAAATAAAAGTACTAATCCTGTTATGATAGATGTAATGTCTGTAGATGTTTCTAAGCTGCAGGATTACCACGATATAAAAGAGATAGAGGAAGTTAAGCAGGAAAATAATTCAACCATTATTGCAATTATTGCAGCAATAACTCTTCTTTCTATCGCTATGGTTTACTGGTATATTAGAAATAGGAAGAAGTTACCTGTACAAACTCCTTTGTCAAAAAACAATCTTTCCCCCTTGCAACAGGCGCTGGCGGAGTTGGAAAAGTTGCATCACCAAAAATTGTATGAAAACGGGCAGGTAAAAAAACATTACACTGAATTAACAAACATAAGCCGTAATTTTTTTCACTCTTTTTTGCAACAGCCTACTTTGCAGCAGACCACCGATGAATGGATGGTATCGCTGCAATCATTACCTGTAAATACTGAATCGAAAACTTTGTTCATTCAATTACTAAGGCTTTCAGATGCGGTTAAGTTTGCTAAATACTTGCCATCGGCAGATGACAATGAAAGATCGATTGAAACAACAAGATCAATGTTAAACATAGTTGCACAAATGCAACAAAATGCTAACTCCAAATTTCAACCCCAATCGTAATAATGCTACTTCGATGGTTTCAAAATATCACCTTCGCCAATCCTGAAGCACTCAGCCTGCTAATAGTGGTGTTGATTGTGGTAATGTGGTATTGGAGTAGTAAAATGAAGCGTCAGGGATCGATGTTGGTAACTACAACTCATTTTATTTCGGATGTAAGAAGTTTCAAAACCTGGTTTCAGCATCTTCCTTTTGTGCTGCGCTCTATTGCCTTAATCCTTATAGTAATAGCATTGGCAAGGCCACAACACAAATTTAGTGAGGAGCAGACCGAAGGTGAGGGGATTGACATAGTGCTATGTTTTGATATAAGCGGAAGCATGACTGAGAAAGATTTTTCTCCAAACCGCCTTGAAGCTTCGAAAGAAGTAGCGCAATCTTTTGTAAACGATCGTTCGGGCGATAGGATCGGGATTGTGATATTTAGCAGGCAAAGCTTTACTTTATGCCCCATCACTACAGATAAGAATACAGTTCTTTCTCAAATCGCTAACATTCAACCTGGTTATCTTGAAGAGGAGGGAACTTCTGTTGGCTCCGGTCTTGCTACAAGTGTTGACAGGTTAAAAGATCAAAAAACAAAAAGCAGGATTGTTATTCTGCTAACTGATGGCGTTGACTTTGGTGGCTTAATCCCACCTGACATTGCAAAAGAAATGGCTAAGCTTTATCGAATAAAAGTTTACACGATTGGAGTAGGTTCAGAAAAGGAAATTGACGAACAGGTGGAAACTCCCTTTGGAAGAACAAGCAATCGTAAAAGACTTGAATTTAATGAAAGCCTCCTTAAAAATATTGCTGTTGAAACAGGTGGCCAGTATTTTCATGCAAGCGATAAAGAAGTTTTACAAAAAATTTTTGCAAGTATAAGTAAGTTAGAAAAAACCAAGATAAAGATTACTGCCTACGACCGGTTTACCGAAGAATTCTTACCTGTTTTATTAGCGGCTTTAGCCCTGTTAATTATTGAAGCTATACTCCGGTATACAGTTTTTAAAAAGTTTCCCTAAGAGGCAGCGTTATAATATTTCATCAATCATCTTTCCGTATCAGTTGTCTTAACTTCGGCAAATGAAGGGGCTTATACATAAATCTACGGGCAGTTGGTATGTTGCAAAAAACACGAAGGGAAAGGTTTTTAATGCGCGCATAAAAGGTGTGTTTAAGATTGATTCAATCACATCAACAAACCCTATTGCCGTAGGTGATGAAGTGGAAATGGAAGTTGAAAATGAACTTGAAAATACCGCCACCATCACCAATATTTATGATCGTAAAAATTATATTGCCAGAGTATCTCCGCATAATAAAAATCAGCATCATATTGTAGCTTCCAATCTGGATCAGGCTTTATTGTTTGCCACCTTAAAATACCCAAAAACATCCCAGGGTTTTATTGACCGGTTTCTTGTTTCTTGCGGGGCCTATCATATACCTGCAATCATTGTTTTCAATAAGGCAGATATATACCGCAAAAAGGAAATGGATAAGTTTGATGAGTTACAGAATATGTACGAGAAAGCGGGTTACGAGGTAGTTTTAGCAAGTGTGATTAACAGGATTGGAGTAGATAAGGTTGAACAAAAACTGCATAACAAAACTACCTTGCTTAGCGGCCATAGTGGCGTAGGAAAGTCGACACTTATAAATACAATTTTTCCTGAGTTAAACCTGCGTACAAACGAAATAAGCGATTGGAGCGGAAAAGGAATGCATACTACAACTTTTGCTGAAATGTTCGATCTCCCTTTGGGCGGTAAAGTAATTGACACACCCGGTTTAAAGGAGTTTGGATTGGTGGATATTGCAAAGCAGGAGCTATCACATTATTTTCCCGAGATGAGGAAGCGGTTAAACGATTGCCAGTTTAATAACTGCATGCACATTAACGAACCTGGTTGTGCAATTAAAGAAGCTGTAAATAGTAATGCTATAGATGTTGACCGTTATGTTAGCTATATGGCTATTCTTGATACCATGGAAGATAATAGCTATTAGAAGAAACGGCTTTCCAGCTTTCGCGCAAGTTCAGATACTGCGGCATTATCTTTATTATTGCTGGTACATATAGAAACGCCATTATAAATATTGTAGTGAAGCATTAAAGGATGCCCTTTATATTTAAAAAGCCAATCTACAGAATGAAATTCATCCTGCTTCTGCAAAAACTTAACTTTAAATTCTTTAGCGAGAGTATTGGCTATACTGTAAAACTTGCTTATTCCGCAATTGTCATCAATTACAGCTTCGATAGCGCCGAGGGAGTTTGTTAACTGGTAACTCATGGTATTATAGGATATTTGTAAGCTTTATTTTAGTTATTGATCCATGTTAAAGTCATAACGCTGCTTCTATGAAATTCAGGTTTCTAATAGAAGTATTGCCGGTAGCCTTGCAAACACTTTTATTAAGACAATTTTTTAGCCGAAAAGTCTAATGCCTTTTCATAAAAATTTGTTAGTTATTCTAAACTGGTGTGATCAGTTTTCTATATAAGAAAGAAGTTACAATGCAGTTGTGTCGCTCTCTTTAATTTAAGCGAAGTGTTCTCACTTTTTTTATTACTCTACTCTATTCAACTTGCTGTTCTGCTGCATTGTAACGAGCAAACCATGAGGCATATTTTATATAGTTATTAGCGATACGATCAATTTCTCCTGTTATTTTTTCCTGCGAAATATCTTTTACTTTTTTAGCCGGTACACCGGCGTAAATACTTCCGCCCTCGACAATTGTTCCTTCAAGCACAACAGCTCCGGCGGCAATAATAGAGTTGCTATGTACAACACAACGATCCATTACAATAGCGCCCATTCCAATTAACACGTTATCAGAAATCGTGCATCCATGCACGATAGCATTATGACCTATGGAAACATTGTTGCCAATATCTGTAGCATTTTTTTGATAAGTACAATGAATTACTGCTCCATCCTGAACATTCACTTTATTTCCCATCTTTATATAATTCACATCTCCTCGGATAACAGAATTAAACCAAACACTACAATCTTCACCCATAGTAACGTCGCCAACAATAGTTGCATTAGGGGCTATAAAACAATTATTGCCAAACTTAGGAGATAGATTATTTACAGGAAGAATTAAGGCCATAATTACAAGTTGACGGTTGACGAGGACAGTTGATAGCGTAAAGATAGAGATGGTAGTTGACGGATTATGGATCCAGAGGAGAGAATTATTATGGATGAATTTAATCTATCATTTTTCAATCCCTTACATCAACTGTCAACTCTTTCGAAAATTTGCGGACTTCCTTTTAAGTAATATTGCAACTTAATTAATGTCATCTGTCAACCGTCATCCATCAGTACATCCCATGACCAACCGGCAACTTTTTTTAAGCCACATCGCACAAACTTCTCCTTCGCCTATAGCTATTGAAATGGTTAAAGCGCAAGGCATAAAAATGTGGGACGCAGATGGCAAAGAATATATTGATTTGATTGCGGGTTTTAGTGTTGCCAATATCGGTCACAGCCATCCAAAAGTTATTGATGCTGTAAAGGAGCAAGTTGAAAAATATATGCATCTAATAGTGTATGGTGAGTTTATTGAAACACCACAGGTTAGTTATGCAAAGCTGTTAACAGATCACCTTCCTAAAACCCTGAATTCAGTCTACTTTACCAATAGTGGCGCCGAAGCAACAGAAGGCGCTATGAAGCTGGCTAAAAGAGTTACAGGCAGATCTAAAATTATTGCTTTCAATAAAGCATATCATGGCAGTACGCAGGGAGCATTAAGTGTTATGGGCGATGAATATTGGAGAAACAGCTTCCGGCCTTTGCTGCCTGATGTTTACCATTTAGATTATGGAAGTGATGAAGCTATTGAGACAATTGATAGCGATACTGCTTGTGTTATTGTTGAAACAGTTCAGGCAGAAAGTGGTGTAAATAAACCGTCACGGGAATGGCTTGCATCATTACGAAAACAATGTGATAAGCATTGCAACTTATTAATCTTTGATGAGATACAGGCAGGCTTTGGACGAACAGGAAGTCTTTGGGCTTTTGAGCAATTTAATGTAGTGCCCGACATTTTATTGCTGGGAAAAGCATTAGGCGGAGGAATGCCTTTAGGCGCTTTTATAGCTGACAAAAAACTAATGAAGACACTTTCTAATAATCCGGTGCTTGGTCATATTACAACGTTTGGTGGTCATCCTGTAAGTTGCGCTGCAGGTAAGGCTGCATTGGAAGTGTTGTTAGAAAGTGGTTGGATTGCTGAAGTAAAATATAAAGAGAAACTGTTTATTCAATACCTGAAGCATGAAAAAATTAAGGCTGTACGTTCAGCAGGATTATGGTTGGCTGTAGAGTTTGAAAGCTTTGAGTTTTGTAAAGCTGTTATAGATAAGTGTATTGAAAAAGGTGTGATTACAGACTGGTTTCTATTTGCTCCAAACTGTTTGCGCATTGCACCGCCATTAACTATTAAAGAAGAAGAAATAAAGCATGTGTGCAATATTATTGTAAGCAGTTTAGAAGAGATGACAGTAAAGAGAAACTCCATCTCCACATGATCCTAATAATTCCACAGATTCCAGTTCAGACAATCTTTTTTAACCACTCAGGCAAATAGAAACATAGGAGTGTAGTATGAATAAAGCCTACTTCCTCCCAATCCCACTAATCATGAAAATCCCGGTTCAGACTAAAATGACAACCTGAAGCTTCCAAACACACCAAAGCGTTGTGATTTTTCTTTTGGCAAAGGTTGCGGAAGCACCTTCCATATAAGGTCTATCCGAAAAAATTTAAATATATTATCTACGCCTGTACCTGCCTCTAAGTACATTTTATTATTAAGCGTTTGAAAAGTTTGGTTTCCAACAAAATTCATTTGCTTGTTCGCATTGCTCAAGCTTCCTGTCACTCCCTTTGCCTGCCAGAACTGTCTAAATTTAAGTTTGCGCGTAAGCGGTATATACCTGAACAAACCGTTGCCAATATTATGTTCGAAAATAAAGCCAGCGTATTTATCGCTCATATAATCAAAGCGGTTCATAAGGTTGAAGGCGTACTTGTTGTAGTAGTAGATGTTGTTTCCGGGATGAATTTCCAGCAATGAAAAAGGCAGTGTTCCATATATTTTTCCTGCAAACAGGTTGTAGTACATGTTGCCGAACGGCGGCACTTTCATATAATCGCTTATGCTTGTGCTTAGTTTTTGGTAATTATAACTGCTTCTTAAAATGCCCGACCAGCCTTTCGAATATTTTAGTTCTACTATAGGGTACTGACTGCCAAGACTTGTTCTATAAAAACTATTTTCCACAAAGTTTTCAAGATAGGCATAGCGCAAACGCAGGGAAGTTTCAAAGTTGTTTAAGGGGTCGCCGGTAATGTTTTTTGTGAAATAAGAAATATCAGGAAGATTTCTTACAGGATAGTACTGCGTGCTGGTGATAGCTGCAAGGAAAGATAAACCACCTGGAGTTTCTTTAAAAACTTCAAAACGTTTTTCTGCTACGCTTTGAAATCTGCGTAAAATATTAGGTTTACGAATGGCTAACGAAAAAATGTTATCTGAAGTAACTTCATCATAATATCGTTGGCCATTATCAAGGTCTTTGAAATAGGAGAGGTATAAATACAGGCGGGGATTTTTATTAGGAAGGTAGAACACTTCACCGCCTCCCTTGAACTTCTGATCGCTAAAGCCATATGCCAGATAGCTATGAACGAAGAATTTTTTATTCAATTTAGAATTAGTGCCAAGGTCGAAACGTACCCTTGTGCCTTCGTGAAAGTTTGCGCTTATCCAGTTTTGCCACGGACCTATCCTGTAATTGCCAATGTTTCTGTAACCGGTAGCTATAAAATCAACAGCAGATGAATATCTTTTATAAGCCTCCATTGATTGAATAGTATCAATCATTTTATAAATAGCCAGTTCATTTTTATTTAATTCCTCGTGCCTACTGCTGTCCCAAAAAGTTTCTGGAAGAAGCTCCGAATTTTTTAAAACATGTATTTCTTCCGCTTTTTTGTTTGTTGCTAAAACTGCCGCAACCGAATCGTTGTTGGTGATGATGTTCTTATAGGTAGTTGTTTTTCTGCCTTTAAAACTTATCATGGTCTTCCCGAGCAGAGCGAGGTCAACCACAAATTTATCCTTTCCCAAAAACCATGTAGAGTCGTCTATCAGTCTATACTCCTGAATAAGTGTAAGGTCCTCGACAAAATTAATATTGGCATCTTTACTGGGACGAAGCGTAACTTTTTGAATAGCATAACTGCTATCGTGCACCCAACAATCGCCATCGAAAGTATTTTCCCCTTTTCTCTTTGGTGTAAACCTAAAATGAATTAATCTCTTTTTCGCCATGTATTGCGTGTCGAGCAATTTATAGGTGTAGTAATTATCGCCATTATCATGAAAGGGACTTATAAATTCCTTATCAAACACAGGAATGAAATTGTGATAAACATTTACGTTTTGGTACATACTGCCTAAAAACTTGGTAACGCTTGGGTTATCTATACCGCTTGTGTTACTGGCGCGAATATTCTCTTTTTGAATTTTTGGGCTACGTTGAAAATAAAAATCAGAAATGGTTTCAGTAAGAAACAGGGGTAAAAAAGGTTTTTCTTCAGCGCTGCTGTCTACGTTTTGTAATATAAAGTTGAAGGGCTTTAGTAATTTATTGTTGTTGAGTTTTGTAACGTTTATATTGTTCTTGTCAACTTCAATCTTATTGTAAACTTCGTAGCTGTAATTTTTATAATTAGTTAGGTCGTGTTCTTTTTTATGTTGTACAATTCTTTTCCAGAACCACAATGCACGGTTAAACTTAACTTTTACAACCGCCTCTTTCGATACAGGTGCAACTTCCATTTGAACAGTAATAAAACTGGAGTCTTTATTAAAGGGAATAACAAGCGCTGCAGGTTTATAACCCACCGAGGTAACAAATAATGTATCGGCTGCATTGCCGTTATAATCAAAAGAAAAAATGCCCGAAGAGTCGGTAAGGGTGCCTTGCCGGCTTATTTTAAAAACAACTGATGCGAAAGGGATAGCTTCATCACTTTGCCTGTCTTTTACAATGCCTTTCAATATTTTCCGCTGTGCCGCACTTTGCTTAGGCAGCGATACTGCAAACAGTATAGTTATAACAATTGACCAGATCCGCCACATCATGCAATATTACATTTTCTCTATGATGTTGGAACTGCTGAAAAAGATGGTTGTTCTTTAAAAATTTTGCAGAATTGGAAAAGATGTTGTTACTTTGAATTACAAAGTACTTTTTTTATGGGCGAAACTACTCCTCACTTAGATGCACTGCAAGACATAAAAGAAATGATGAGCCGAAGCAGCCGTTTCATAAGTTTAAGCGGATGGAGCGGGATTTCGGCAGGAGTATGTGCTTTGATAGGTGCATGGGTTGCAAATTCAATTTTAAAGGATAAAACAGGAAGTGCGGGCGATTATCTCCAAACTGAAAGTTATAAGGTTAGTACTGAATTTGATCTTGCCCATATTGTTTCAAAAAAATTATTTATAGTGGCGTTTGTAACTTTCATAGTTGCTTTCATGCTTGCTTTTTTGTTTACTTATTTACGAAGCCGTAAAGATAATTTTTCAGTTTGGGGAAGTACAGCAAGACGTTTAATGGTTAATGTTGGTCTACCAATGATTGTGGGAGGAATATTCATTTTAAAACTGTTGCAGGTAGACGAGTATGGTTTAATTGCCCCTGCCTGCCTGATTTTTTATGGATTGGCACTGGTGAATGCGAGTAAATATACATTAGGCGAAGTAAGATATTTAGGATATGGACAAATATTACTTGGACTTATCAATTGCTGGGCGATAAGCTATGGCTTATATTTTTGGGCGGCAGGGTTTGGAGTGTTGCATATTATTTACGGTGCCCTTATGCTTTGGAAATACGAGCGTTAATCTTTAAACAGCAGAATGATAATTTATGCGAAAAGAGACATGAAGAACCCAATAGAAAACTTAAATAAAATTTTTGACAGTCGTATTCGTCTCGGGATTATGAGCGCTTTAATCGTAAATGCGGAGGTAAATTTTAATGAGTTGAAAGAACTGATACAGGTAACGGACGGTAACCTTGCCAGCCACATAAAGACACTGGAAGAAAGTGATTATATAAAAGTGGAGAAAGGATTTATTGGGCGCAAAACCAATACAACATATTCAGTAACGAAGGCGGGGGAAAAAGCATTTAAGGCACACCTTGAAGCGTTGGAGCAAATGATAAAATCAATGGAGTAATTTTTTTGTATTTTAACTTTGAAATACAAAGCGCTTTTTAAAAAATAAGATATATCAAAACAAAAACAATGTAAACATGGAACAAAACACTTCAATAGTTTCAATACCAAAATTTCAAATTTCTTATGGGACTAAAATTTTAATTAAAGGAATTATTACAGGCGTATTAATTCTGGTTATGCTTATTCCAACAATATTCATAGCAAACCTCGTGTCGGAGCGTGAAAAAAGACAAAAGGAAGTGGTAGCAGAAGTAAGCAACAAATGGGCAACTTCTCAAACGATTACCGGGCCTTATATTGTTATACCCTATAATGAAACAACTGTTGATGATAAAAAGAACGCGGTTGTTATTAGAAAGTCTGTTGTCATACTTCCTGAAACATTAAATGTACAGGGAAACCTATTGCCTGAAAAAAGAAAGCGTTCGATTTATACCGTACTTCTTTATAGAAGTAACCTGAATGCAGAAGGTTTATTTAAACCTGTTATTCCTTCCGACATAAATATTGAGAATTTACTATTGAATGAAGCGAGACTCTGTATTGGGATAAACGATATTAAAGGCATTGAAGAAAAAGTCAGTATTAATTTCAATGGCAAAGCTTATGAGCTTACACCTGGTTTACCTGCCGGTGCAATTAATAGTACCGGTCTTTCTTGCAATGCCTACATAACAAGAGAAGGGTTGAATAACGAATCTTCTTTTGCGTTTAACCTGAAGATAAAAGGAAGTGAGCAGTTGCATTTTGTTCCGCTGGCTGGCAATAGCAGCTTTGCTTTACAATCGTTGTGGCCTAATCCATCTTTTGAAGGCAATACTCTACCAACAGAACGTACAGTTAGTGAAAAAGGATTTACTGCTAAATGGAATTTCAATAAAGCCAATCTTCCATTTAATACAGTCATTAAAGAATTTAATATAAAGGAAGAAAGCTTTGCTTTTGGAGTAAGCATGGTTCAGCCTGCAGACCAATATGCTAAAACGATGCGAAGTGTTAAGTATGCTATTCTTATTATTGGTCTTACTTTTTCTTTATTCTTCATTATTGAATTGATGCAGAAAAAACCGGTTCATCCTGTTCAGTATATGTTAGTTGGGCTTGCATTGGTTATCTTTTATTCTTTGCTTCTTGCTTTCAGTGAATTTATAATGTTTAATAATGCTTATTTAATAGCAGCAATGGCTACTGTTTCATTGATTTCTTTGTATACAAAAAGCCACTTTGCAAGTTGGAAGGTTGCAGGTGTGTTTGCTTTAGTGTTAGGATTATTGTATGGATTCATCTTTGTGCTTATACAATTAGAAGATACTGCGTTGCTTGTAGGAAGCATAGGTTTATTTGCAGTGCTTGCAATAGTTATGTATGCAAGCAGAAATATAAACTGGTACAATCCTTCATTAGGAAATCCTTCAACAGAGAATGCTTAAAAATTACCTGTCAAAATATATCTCTCATTATTAAATCAAACAAACAAAATGAAAAAGCAATTTATTAGTCAGCCTATAGCCTTATTATCAGGATGGTTACTGGTAATCCCATCCCTGTATTTTATTCTTTCCGCCTTATTAAATTATGAATTTGGTATTCCTGGTTTATGGAGTTCGATTGAATCCATATTTGAAAAGCCTGGTAACAAGCAGTTAGGCTTAAACATCAATCTGCTCATCTTATTTGGTCCGCTGGTAGCGATACTTATCAATCTAACACAGGTAATGAACGTAGCGTTTAAGAAAGACGTTTCTTCTTTCAATTTAGAAGTTGAGTTGAAGAGATATAGCTCGAACTGGATGGTAATAGCAGCAGGTTCGTTATGTCTTGCTTCGCTGTTTCTATATTTATTAGGAGAAAATTTTAACTGTTAAATCTTTAAAATATAAGGAATGAACAACAACATCTGATTTAAAAAGCCTGGATGGGCTTACGTGCCTGCAAATGCTATGGGTATTTCAGTTACTGTGCTTACCATTATTTTTCTTATACCGGTTTATGCAGCAATGGCAAGAAACAGCCATTCTGTTAGTGATGACATGTACCACATGTTTGTTTATACTACATGCACAGCCTTCTGGTGGAAATGGATTGCAGAAAAAACAAGCTGACAGTTATATTAATGAGGAACGTTTTTAAATAAGGGGACATAATAGTTTGATGCCTAAAGTTTATTAGCTTACAATTACAAAACGTAAGTGTAATCGGACTGATAATTGTAAACCTTTCACCCCTTTGTCTTTGACCATCCTGTATATTATCCTTGCTTACGCCGTTATATTATTGTTGGTATACCTTATACAGGAGAAGTTCATCTTTAAACCAGAGATTTTAAAAAAGGATTTTGAGTATAAATATGATATTCCTTTTAAGGAATTATTTTTTGATATTAAGCCCGGTGTTCAAATAAACGGTCTCCATTTTTATAGAAACAACCCTAAAGGCCTTATTTTTTATTTGCATGGAAACACACGAAGCATTAAAGGTTGGGCCAAGTATGCACGTGATTTTTACCGTTACGATTATGATGTTGTACTCGTAGATTACAGGGGGTTTGGAAAAAGTACAGGTGAAAGAGGAGAACAGGAAATTTTTAGTGATCTGCAGTTTGTTTATAATTCTTTAAGCACTCAATACGGGGAGCAACATTTAATTATATATGGCAGAAGCTTAGGAAGCGGATTTGCAACCAAAATTGCAAGCGATAACAATCAACGGTATCTTATATTAGATTCTCCTTATTATAATTTGGTAAAAGTTGTTGAGCGGTTTCTTCCTCTTTTGCCGCATAAATATTTGTTGCGCTATCACTTAAGAACAGACAAGTGGATAAGAAAAGTAAATTGCCATACCTATATCATTCATGGCACAAAAGATTTTTTGATACCAATACGTCATAGCGAAAAATTGCAGGAGATCAATCCGCATAAAATAACATTGATAAGAATTGAAGGCGGAAGGCATAATAACCTGCCCGACTTTCCTGAATACCACAATCTTATTAGGGATATTTTACAGTACTGAGGCATAAATGAAAAAAGCTGAAGATGTAGTTTTGCAGATTGACAAAGCAGCATGAACGAGGGTAAACCGGTAAATAAACGCAGGAAAATATTTAAATGGATACAGGTAACAACAATTGTTTATTGCCTCGTTGGTATTATCGCTTACACGTGGCAGGAAAAACTCTTGTTTCATCCTGCAGCGTTAAAGGCTGATGCTGCGTTTAATTTTCCCGCTCCTTATAAAGAGGTAAACATTCCCGTTAATCCGTCTACTAAATATAATATTGTTCAATTTACTGTACCTGGCAATAATATAAGGGGTGTTGTTTTGTACTTTCATGGCAACAAAGATAACATCACTCATTATGCATCTGCTGCAAACACCATTACAAAACATGGTTACGAAGTCTGGATGATTGATTACCCGGGCTTTGGTAAAAGCACCGGCAAAATAAACGAGGAGGTTTTATACGACCAGGCGTTGCAGGTATACAAAATGGCAAGGGTTCGCTTTTCTCCCGATAGTATTATCATTTACGGCAGATCTCTGGGAAGCGGTATTGCCACACAATTAGCAACTATAAGAGATTGTAAAAGACTTATTTTAGAAACGCCGTATTACAGCATACCTTCTTTAGTCTCAACTTATTTATGGATGTATCCGCTCGAAAGAATGATGAAGTACAAGTTTCCAAATAATGAATACCTGAAGAAAGTAACTGCACCGGTAACCATTTTTCATGGAACCAATGATGGTGTAATACCTTATAAAAATGCAGTGCGGTTAAAAGAAGTTTTGAAAGCCGGAGATGAATTTGTCAGTATTAACAACGGCTCACATAATAATCTTAAGAAATATAAGGAAATGACTGTGAAGCTCGATAGTGTGCTTTCTTTATAAAGTACTTGCTTTACTCTATACTCCGAAGGCTCAGCAGAAAACATAGTGAAATGTATTGTAAAGAAGCATTATGCTTTATGGCTATTCGTAAACCGTAAGTCTAAAAAGTGTTTTACGGGCTTATCAGTTCTATACTTAAACTAATGAGCAAAGTCAAGCTCATAATTTCCTTTTATTCTTTCAATAGGTGGGTTAAAGTAACCGTATTTTATACCAGGAAATTCTTCCCGGATCAATTCCTGTAATTGTTTTACACCAATACATTCACCTGTGTCTGATGCGTTGATCTTGCCCAGATACCAGTCGGGATCAATATTGAAATTGCGCCACTGAATCATTTTTAAGCCTGTATGAGCGATAACTTTTCTCAGGGCTTCGTATTCTTCCACGCTGTCTGTCATGCCGGGAAAAACAAAGTAATTAATACTTGTCCAACTGCCATAACTATTCACTATTTTAAGACTTTCGATAAGGTCTTCAAATCTATAATTGTTGGGGCAGTAATAAGGTTCGTAAATATGTTTGCGAACACTGTTAAGGCTTACACGAATGCTGTCTAAACCAACATCGCAAAGAGCCTTTACAGCATCGGGCTTTGACCCATTCGTGTTAATATTAATGCTGCCTTTTGTTGTATGTTTTCTTATTTCAATAATCGCTTCGCGAATGGTTTGCCACATCAGCAAAGGTTCACCTTCACAGCCCTGGCCGAAACTAACAATAGGGTAGGGAGCGCTCTCTAAATGAGGAACTGTGTATTCAACAATTTCTTCTGCTGTTGGCTTAAAGGTTAACCGGTCTTGAGTAGAAACAATTGTTTCCTCCTCCGGTTGAAACGAAATGCAACCAATGCAATTGGCATTACAGGCGGGCGAAGTTGGTATAGGGCATTCCCACCTGCCAAGAAAATAATTTCGTGCAGCAGGACAATGGTAAGTAAGTGCGCAATTATTTGCGAGGTGCTGAACCAATCGGTTTTGAGGAAAATGCTGTAATGTTTTTTGAACACCAGCCTCAACTTTTAACTCATCATATCCTGAACAATCCTGGCGAATGTCCTGTTCAATACGAATGGCAGGAACATAAAACTTATCATCCAACCACCCCGCCGCCGTATAGCAGAACAAGGGAAGTGTAGGAGCGTTGGGGCCGGTTTCGTAAGCAGCAAGATAGAAACCGGTATGCGCCGGGGGAATAAATGCAGCAACAGCCCACCCTTTTTCGCACAGTCGCATTTCACCTGTTTTCACGTCAATGCCAATTCCGCGCCGTCCCGGTAATTCGTATAATTGTCCGCCGTTTGGTAATTCTATCCACTCATCTTCAGGTACGGGTAATGCATCCCATCCACTGCGTCCGGTAACATATAATGAAGTGTCTTCAAAAATGTTTCCGTTGCCATCTGAATAAAGTATATAAGGTGATTGAGGAATGGTCATGGGTCATTAAGTCAATAAGTCATTAGGTCAAAGTGAATAAGTCATTTAAGCAGTAGGTCGTAAGGTGATTAGTGGCGGCGACAAGCCATTAGTACGTTAGGTAGTTGGTGTAACGGCGATAATGAGTTATCCGTCATCATACATCATACCTCTTACATCTATCAACTCTTCCCAATTTGCTGCCGGCAAAAATCATTAAACTCTTTTTCAACATGTAACGAAACGCCGGAGTCTATCTCTTTCTGAAAGAGTTTATTGTTTTTTTGATCTATCGTTATCAATCCGTCTTTTATTAAAGCATTATTAATTTCACCCCACTCTAATGTTTTTTTCGGAAAGGAATTGAAAACAACGTTGTCTCCTGAAAAACCAATTTCCTGCGGAAACTTAACCTGCTTTTCAAGTAAGCCCGCCACTGCATATAAAATTCCCATCCAGATATTTCTTTCAATGCCATAGAACCAGCCCACTGCTGCAATTAATAAAGCCAACCGAAAGTAAGCAAAGCCTGCCTGGCGTTTCTTATAAAAAGAAAGACCCCCTAATAGCAAAATACCGATAGCAAACAACAAGTACGTGAAACCGTACTTGGGATGGATATAGTAAAAATAGCTGAATGCAAGCAGTGCAAACAACAACATTAGCTGACTCACCTGGTCTATAAAATGGTAATCAGATTTCTTTAATGTTATAACATAATCATATACCATTCTAACTATTACTTTTCACCAGGAGGTTACATAATTTGTATATTATTCTTGCGCCTACGTTTGCATCAATACTGTTCTCCCCAACACTTACCTCGTTCAGGTCGAACCCAATTAATTTTCTTCCGCTTTCAATCACTTTATTAAAAAGATAAATAACCTGCTCTGCTTCAAATCCTCCCGCAACAGGGGTGCCTGTATTAGGACATAATTTGGGATCCAACCCATCAATGTCGAAACTGATATGAACCTTATCCGGCAACTGTTCTACAATTTCGCTAGCTATAGCTTTCCAGGTCTCACCTTCAAATTGCCGTTCTTTTATGTCTTTGTCAAAGTAAGCAACAATCCTGTTGTTACTATTTTTTATAAGACCGTATTCATCTTCTCCAAAATCTCTAATTCCTACCTGCAGCAGACGTTGCAATTGAGGAACTTCGTTTAAAGCATTGTACATAATAGAGGCGTGGCTATACTTGAAATCTTCGTACGAGGCACGTAAATCGCAATGTGCGTCTATCTGTAAAATCCCAAAATCACCATGCTTTTCTGCGATTGCTTTATAAAATCCCAACGGCGTGCTATGGTCACCACCGATAAGACCCACTAATTTATCTTTATCAAGTAATGCTTTTGTCTGCTCGTACACCCATGTATTTAAAAGATTAGCGCCCTCATTAATTTCCTTAAGGCTTTTACACATGAACTTGTTTTCCTGCACATCATTTCCCTTAGAAATATAATCTATATACAGCTCAGCTTCCTTTCTTAAATAGTCGCTTTTTAAAAGTATCTTTTTATCAGGCTGCTTCATAAAGAAACCCTGCTTCCAGTTGTCTTCCATGTCGGGGTCAAATAGATCGACCTGAAGGCTTGCTTTAAAAATTTGATCGGCAGCACGTGATGTGCCCGAGCCAAAGCTTACAGTAACTTCCCATGGTACGGGCAGTAGAATAACCCTTGAATCTTCTTCGGTGAAAGGAAGCCCGAATATGTTGTTGTTTGGATTTCCGGCCGCATTGGGATTGAATAATGAGAGATCTGTCATAGTGATAATTAAAAGCGGTGCAAGTTAGATGATTTACAGGTTTTGAAATGTGTTTTAAGTTTTATATAAGAGAGGACTTTAATCTTAACATTAATGATAATGTTTATTACAGGGATCGGAAAAAAGTGTTTCATACTGAACGGTTTAAAAGGACGCAGGTTTAATGTTTTTAACACTTGTGAACGATAAACTTCATCCTCCTCAAATTGTTTTTGAAGTACATTTGCGCTGAAATATTGTGCAGATGAAAAAGACCCACATTGTTCTTCTCGTTTTGATTGCCATATCCATTGCTGTTCTAATAAGTTTCATGGGTGATGTTACTACCTACGATACTGTTATATCTGCTAAAGAAAAGCCAGGAAAATTTGTGCACCTGATCGCTAAGATGGAAAAAAATTCGATGGAGTACGATCCTGTTAAAAATCCAAATTTTCTTTCGTTTACTGCTGTTGACTCAATTGGTAACAGTATTAAAGTTATTTACCACAACACAAAGCCTACCGACATCGAAAAAAGCGAAAGGCTTGTACTAAAGGGTAAAGTTGAAGGCGGTCAATTTGAATGCAGGGATATTCTTTTAAAATGTCCTTCGAAGTATAAAGACGATATGAATGCGGCTAAAAAGGAATTAGGAACTGCCGAAAACAATCTCAAAGCAGGTGATGTAACTGCTGCTGAAACAAAATAACTCTTCATGGAATTTGTTGGTGAGCATTTATTGCCGGGGCAGCTCGGGCATTTTTTTACACTACTTTCCCTGGTGGCTTCGTTGATAGCCACCGTTGCTTTTTTTAAGGCAATAAACATTAAGGAACTGCAAGATAAAAAGAGCTGGCTACGTATTGCAAGAGTAGCTTTTCTTGCAGAAACAGTTTCGGTGCTGGCCATTTTTAGCATCTTGTATTATATCATTTCCAACCACTTATTCGAATATAAATATGCGTGGCAGCATAGCAGCCGTGCTTTGCAGGTCGAATACCTTTTAAGTTGTTTTTGGGAAGGACAGGAGGGTAGCTTTATGCTCTGGAGCTTTTGGCATTGTGTGTTAGGATGGATATTAATTTGGAAGGCAGGTAAATGGGAAGCGCCTGTAATGACGGTTATGAGCTTTATGCAATTTTCTCTTGCTACAATGCTTGTAGGACTTTATATTTTTAAAGCCAAAGTTGGCAGCAGTCCTTTTATCTTACTTAGGCATGAAGGGTTTTTTGATGCCGCCCCGATTTTTAAAGATCCGCAAACGGGATTGCTGAGAGCAGATTACCTATCGTTATGGCAAGATGGAAATGGTTTAAATGCTTTATTGCAGAATTACTGGATGGTAATTCATCCGCCGGTTCTGTTTTTAGGATTTGCTTCAACGCTTGTACCTTTTGCATTTGCAATGGCGGGCCTTTATACAAAAGATCATAGCGGGTGGACGAAACCTGCTATTCCATGGGCTATTTTTTCGGCTGCCGTTTTAGGCGTTGGCATAATGATGGGAGCAGCATGGGCCTATGAAAGTTTAACTTTTGGAGGTTACTGGGCTTGGGATCCTGTTGAAAATGCTTCCCTCGTTCCCTGGTTTGTATTAATTGCCGGATTACATACAAACCTGATTTACAGAAGCAGCGGCTATTCTTTAAAAAGCACCTATGTGTTTTATATCCTCGCTTTCATGCTTGTTTTGTATTCCACTTTCTTAACAAGAAGCGGTGTATTAGGCGATACCTCAGTTCATGCCTTTACCGATCTGGGGATGAACTTTCAATTAATAATGTTCATGCTGGTATTTTTAATACCTGCGATTATTTTATTTGCCAAAAGGTATAAAGAAATTCCAACGATCATTAAGGAGGAAAATACTTACTCACGCGAGTTCTGGATGTTTATAGGGGCGCTTGTTTTCTTTCTATCCGCATTAGTTATTATAACCATTACATCGCTTCCCGTTTTTAATAAAATACTTAAAACTAAATGGGCTGTTGGCGAAGACCCCGAAGGCTTTCATAACCAGGTACAGATATTTGTAGCTATTATTATCGGAACGTTAACTGCCGTTACACAGTACTTTAAATACAAGAACACTGCAATTGATTATTTTCTCAAGAGGATAACTATTCCTACAATAATTGCTGTGATTGTAACTGCCTGTATTGGCTTATGGGGCGGAATTAATTACGATAAAAAAGGAATAGGCTTTCTTATCGCTATTCATCTGGGAGTGTTTGCAGCGGTATACTCAGTTGTTGCAAATGCTTCTTATATATTGGTGGGACTACGAGGGAAAATTAAAGCTGCAGGTGCTTCGGTTGCTCATATTGGTTTTGGATTAGTGCTTGTTGGAATATTAATCTCCTCGTCAAAAAAATCAGTGCTTAGCTACAACACCACAGGCATGTCTCCTTTAAAAATTGGTGATAAAGAAAGCCCTCTCGAAAACATTACGCTGATTAAAGGTTTTGAAACTGATATGGGCAAATACATGGTTACTTACATAAAAGACAGTTTGAATAACCGTGACAGAAAACGTTATTACGAGATTAGCTTTAAGAGTAAAAACGGCAAAGAACAGTTCAACTTATACCCTGATATTATTGAGAACAACAAAGGAGCAGAAGGTGTAACTCCCAACCCTGATGCAAAGCGTTACTGGAACAGGGATATTTTTAGCTATCTCACCTTTTTAGGCGATCCGGAAAAGATAAAATCAAAGGACACTACTACCTTCAGAAACAGGGAGGTGCGAATAGGAGATACTATTTTTTATTCAAAAGGACTTATGGTTATTAATAAGGTAATTGTTAATCCTTCTAACGAAAAATATCATTTTACCAATACTGATACAGCTTTGGCTGCAGAAATATCCATCATCTCGAAAGAAGGAAACCGCCACCTGGCCCAACCCTTATTATATGTAAAAAACGGAAGTATAGTTACTGTAGCCGATACCGTAATGGCCGAAAGTTTAATTCTGCAATTCAGTCAGGTAAAAAACCAGGAAAGGGGAACGTTAGAAATAGGCGTTAGGGAAACAAACAGTGTGCTTGATTTTGTTACGCTAAAAGCCTACGAATTTCCTTTTATAAATGCTTTATGGCTTGGAGTGATGGTAATGGTAGTTGGTTTCGTAATGAGTATTGTGCAACGGGTTAAGCAAATACAACGAACCAATAAAGCAGGCAATGTATAAATAAGTTCCTCTTTTAAATACGAGGCAATGCTGGCTCAACTTTCAAAGATTTTATAAGGGCATTTACAAATATTATAACACTGTTATTGGTTACTTTCATAATAACGCGGTATAAATAATCGTACGAATATTTTAATTTACATGCCATGTTGTTTGTAAGCAATAAATTCAAAATAACGGTTCTGGCAGGCGCTCTAATATTTTGTTCCCTAAAGACAAATACAGTGCAAGCCCAGGCTCCAAACAACGATACCCTTCAGGTATATGCTTTTGTAGTAGATGGAGATACTATACCGGGAGGAAGGTTGCTCGACGTGAATGTACAAACCAGGATGCTTGCGAAATGGCGTAAGTATTGGACCGAATGGAACCGCCTTAGAAATGCCGTTTATGTGACTTATCCCTATGCCCGCGCTGCAAGCAAAATAATGAACGAGGTAAATGCACGGCTGGTAAATGTAGCAGATAAAGATGCCCGCAAAGAAATTATTAAATCACGTGAAAAAGATCTTAAAAGAGAATTTGCTGATAAAATAACTAACCTTTCGGTTTACCAGGGTAAGGTTTTAATGAAGCTGATAAACAGGCAGACAGGAAATAATTGCTATAATATTATACAGGAATACAAGGGCGGTTTTTCTGCCGGCTTTTGGCAAACGGTAGCTGTGCTATTAGGAAGTAATTTAAAGCAGGGCTATCTGCCTAACCAGGATCAAAGAGATCATGATATCGAACTTATAGTACTTGATGTAGAACGCATGTACGGGCTTAGAAGCTAACCTCCTCACTGCTGAGTCTATTACAGTGCATAAACTTAGAAGTATTTTCAGGTATACCTTACATACTTAAGATATTCTATCCTAAGATATTCTCTAAGCAGGTTGGTTGGCGACGCCGGCCCCCTTTTTATATAAGCCTCACCGCTAAACTTCAAGCTTCGGTAAATCCTCTTTTATTTTCATTTCAGGTGTCTGTCTATAAAGCTAACCAACTATACTCCTGCTTCTTCATACGCTTCGATAGGCTCACAAGTACAAATTAAGTTCCGATCGCCATGCGTATTGTTTACGCGACTGATGGAAGGCCAAAATTTATGCTCCTTAAGATATGGTAACGGGTAAGCAGCTTTTTGCCTGGTATATAAATGGTTCCAATCATTTGCTGTAATTACCTTTAATGTATGCGGTGCATTTTTTAGAACATTGTCTATTTTATCAGCAGTACCATTTTCAATTGCTGCGATCTCTTCATGTATGTTAATCAACGCATCGCAAAAACGATCCAATTCTGTTTTAGGTTCGCTTTCTGTTGGTTCTATCATAATTGTTCCGGCAACAGGAAAGCTTAGTGTAGGTGCATGAAATCCATAGTCCATCAACCGCTTTGCAACATCTTCAGCCTCAATACCAACGGTTTTAAACGGCCGGAGATCTACAATAAACTCGTGGGCACAAGTGTTATTTCTTCCACTGTAAAGTATTTTGTAATGCTTTTCCAGGCGCGCCTTCATATAGTTCGCATTTAAAATAGCATATTCAGTAGCTCTTCTTAAACCTTTAGAACCCAGCATTTTAATGTATGCATAACTGATAAGTAAAATGCTTGCGCTGCCATAGGGAGCAGCACTTACAGCCCCCTTCCGGCTTCCCCCAAAGGGGGAAGAGTCTTGTCCTCCCCCTGTGGGGAAGTTAGAGGACGCTGTATGGCCTGGCAGGTAAGGAGCAAGTTTATCATTTACGCAGATTGGTCCCATGCCGGGGCCACCGCCACCATGAGGAATGGCAAAGGTTTTATGCAGGTTCAGGTGACAAACATCAGCACCGATATTGCCGGGAGAAGTTAGGCCTACCTGTGCATTCATATTAGCTCCGTCCATATAAACCAAACCGCCATTCTCGTGGATAAGGCCGCAAACTTCTTTTATGCTTTCTTCAAACACTCCATGTGTTGAAGGGTAAGTAACCATCAATCCGGCAAGGTTGTCTTTATATTTTTCAGCATTTCTTTGTAAGTCTTCTACATCAATATTGCCTGCTTCGTCGCATTTGGTAACTACCACTTTAAAACCCGCCATTACTGCACTGGCAGGATTAGTGCCGTGTGCAGAAATAGGAATAAGAATAACATTGCGATGCGCTTCGTTCCTGTCCTTGTGATAAGCGCGAATGGCCAGCAAACCGGCGTATTCCCCTTGTGCACCACTATTGGGTTGTAAAGAGGTTGCCGCAAAACCGGTGATGTTGCTTAACCAGCTTTCAAGTTCTGCAATAATATCATGATACCCCTCCCATTGAATAGCAGGAGCAAAAGGATGCATTTGAGAAAACCCGGGCCAGCTAACCGGCATTAGTTCGGCTGCTGCATTCAGTTTCATCGTACAGCTTCCTAAAGGGATCATGGAGTTGTCTAAGCTTAAATCTTTATTCTCCAGGCGTTTAAGATAGCGCATCATTTCTGTTTCGCTATGGTGGGTATTAAAAACGGGATGTAACAGGTAAGAAGAAGTACGCGTTAACGCCGAAGGAATATTATCGAGGTTGATATTGTAGTCAAAAGTTATACCTGCATCACCAATTCCTTTGCTTTCTGCAAAAACTTGCAGGACATTTAATACATCGTTGCGGGTAGTAGTTTCATCCAAAGAGATACTTACATCATTATGATAATAAAACAGGTTAAGCTTCTGATTTTCAGCAAGTAGCCGAACTGCCTCAACATCTTCCACATGCACTTTTAGTGTGTCGAAGTAAGCTTCGTTATGCTGAGTAAATCCTAAATGCGTTAACTCTTTGTGTAAAGTATGTGCAAGCATGCTTACTCTTTTGGCAATATCCTTTAACCCTTTAGCGCCATGGTATACTGCATACATTGCTGCCATGTTAGCAAGCAAAGCCTGCGCCGTGCAAATATTTGAAGTCGCCTTCTCCCGCCGTATATGCTGCTCACGTGTTTGCAGGGCCATGCGTAAAGCCCGATCGCCTTGTGCATCTATACTAACGCCAATAATACGACCCGGAATGCTGCGTTTAAAATCATCTTTAGTAGCAAAGAACGCAGCATGTGGACCGCCAAATCCCATTGGAACACCGAAGCGTTGGGCAGAACCGATAGCTACGTCGGCGCCTAATTCGCCGGGGGGTGTTAATAATGTTAAAGCCAAAAGATCAGTGGCCATAACTACTTGTGCATTTACTGCATGCACCTCCTTAATAAACTCCCGGTAATCTTCAACTGAGCCATTACTGTTAGGGTATTGAACAATGGCGCCAAAAAAAGTATTATCTAATTGTGCAGTTTTGTAATCGCCGGAAACTATTTCTATCTTAATTGGAGTAGCACGGGTTTTTAATACATCAATAGTTTGAGAAAAGATGTGCTGATCTACAAAAAACTTAGGTGCAGTAATCTTATCGGCTTTATTCTTATGATTAAATAGCATTGCCATAGCTTCTGCTGCTGCAGTTCCTTCGTCGAGCAATGAGGCATTGGCAATGGGTAAAGCGGTCAGGTCGCTAACCATAGTTTGAAAGTTTAGTAAGCTTTCTAAACGTCCCTGTGCAATTTCTGCCTGGTAAGGTGTGTATTGGGTGTACCATCCGGGGTTTTCGAAAAGGTTACGCAGGATTACAGGCGGAGTAATTGTATCATAATAACCCTGCCCTATATAGCTTTTAAAGACTTTATTTTTTGCTGCTGTTTCCCTTAGTTCATTCAAATATTGATACTCAGTAACAGGCCCACCCACTTCAAGTGGTTTTTGCAGCCGGATGCCTTGCGGAATTGTATGATTAATCAATTCGTCTAATGACGATACGCCAATTGTGTTGAGCATTTGTTCAGCTTCCTGCTCACTGGGTCCTATATGCCTTTCCTGAAACTCGTTTGCTTGTTGTTCGAATATATTCATGTTCTATTGTACGTTCTTATTGTAGTGGTAGTTTTCTTGTTTATCTTTTTTATATATCCCCTTTAATAAAAAAATAATCGTTCACTTTCCAGTTCGCCTTAAGCAAAAACTCATTCACGTTTTTATCGTGCAGTTCCTGAGGGTTCAACAGCTAATTTTTTTTAAAAAAGATCCAAACCTTGCCTTTCAATCTGTTTGAATACTGGCAAAAAAGAAGTGCAAATTTAAGGGGATGATGCGCAAAAGTTTGTTATTAAGTTGTTGCAAATCGGCTAATGTATCATACTTATGGTAGGGGTTAATAGCAACAGTATGTTGGCGTACTAATTGTATCGCACAGCAATAAACCCTATTATGGAAAAGAATAAAGGTTTGGCCGATAACCAGGATGGTGAAATTATTTTAAACGAAAGTGGTACTTCGATAAGCACGGATGCAGCAGAGGGAGAAGCTAAAGTTGACCGGCACAGTACCGTACAACAGGCTGATATGCAAGACCCGCAAGAGCCAACACTTAAAACGGATGATCCGATAGTTTTAAATGACATAGCGAGTGATGAACATTCAAGGTTGGGTGAAGGTACAATTAAACCTTATGATGACGTTTTTCACGACCACAAGCCTAAGGAGGATACTGAAGAAATTTCGAGTACGGACGATGTGTAAGGAGTTATAACTATCTCATGCAGTGTTTGAAGATCCTACGTGAAAACAAATAGTGTACGTTTGGGAGATACCGAAAAGTCTTATCCGGAAGGTATACTAATCCTTCTTTGTCAAAAACAATAACTCCTTCAGCTTTTCAATATGTCCTTCAAGCTCTAAAGCCCGTTGGTTGTGTGAAAGACCAAGCTTGGATAGTCCTTTATTCGTTTCCTTGTTACTTAACTTATTTAAAAGCAGTCTGCGTTCTTCCATCATGCGCAGTGCTACCCAAAGTGTTGCTTCAATAGTTTGAGACTGCTTGAGTACTAAATCTTTTCGGTATAAGAATGGCCGACGTGGCAACGGTATCTTGTGTTTTTATCATTTTTAATATGCCATAATCCACCACCACAATCAGGGCATGCATAATTTGTTGTTTCACCTATTTGTGCTACTGCATCAATACGAGTAACTACTTTCTCCGATATTTCCGCTTCCCATAATACATCATCCTGTATCACTACAATTCTTTCTTCAGCCTTCTTTGTTATTTCCTTAATTGTTTCTCCTATTTTATTTAGCGGCACGCAATAATCAACTTCCATACTTTCCAGTACACTTAGTGGCATGTCAGGATATTCAGCCTGGTTAGGATCCTGAACAATACAAGTACCACCACTTCTTTTAATCGCGTTCATGCCCGAAGTGCCATCGTTTAAATAGCCGGTAAGTATAATTCCGATAACACGATTGCCATGACTAACAGCTGCTGATCTAAACAATACATCTACGGAAGGTCTCCAACGGTTTTCTGCAGGTCCCTGCCCAATAACAACATGACCATCTTTTATGAGTAAATGCTCATCAGGCGGGGCAATATAAATATGATCGGTTTGTATAGGTTCATCATTAACAGCTACAGTACATGTGTAGGTAGTGTACTTTTGAAGCCGGTGAACAAGGAAATCGCCTAATCCAACTTATGATAAGTGAAGTACAATAAACACCGCTGCATTTATATTTTCGGGCAGTTTAGAAACTAATTCGCTCGTAGCATTTAATCCACCTGCCGATGCGCCTATGGTTATAATAAATTCCGGTTCTTTTAAAGCCATTGTTGTTTTTTAATAATATATAAATTACAATAATAAAGCGTTTATAATAGTTTTTTTTAAAAAAAAAGCCACTACATCAATAGTGGCTTTTAAGCTTGTGCTCCCAATTATTCTATAATCGGCTCAATTGTGATACACATTAATCGTGACCTTCGAGTTTTACCAGCTTGTTATACAGGCCCAGGATTAAAAATGTAGGAGGCCATTGCCCAACAAATAATGCTTTATCATTTTTACCGGCTAATTTAAACGCAAGCGAAATAGCAATTGAACCTAAAGCAGCCCATAAAAACAAATCTGAGGGTAGCTTAGCAGTTTGTTCTTCGATAGCTTCTGCTACGGGTCCTTCTTCATGTTCCGAATTCCAATTAGTACTCATACGTTATAATTTTGATTTGTTATAAGATGAAGAACTGTATTCAATTTTCCTGCCATTAAACTGTGTAAACTTTATATGTCTTTTGTGGGCAAACCTTAATCGTTCTTGTTCAAGTATTTACCCAAGATGATAAAATAGATTTTAGAAAGAACATGTATTTGGCCTTACTAAAAACTTTCTTTTTTATAATTAATGAGGTTTCTTTAGCTGTAACTTTTATAAGCTTTATTGCACTTTACCAATCTTCAATCGTTGAGAGTTTAATCATTAAGTGAACATATTTTTGCTGTCAGAAAAAGTTATAGGCATCAATTTTTCGGTAGGTTTCATTCATCATTTAAACTATACTTAATAGCTACAGATATTAAGAAAGAACACGAGGCGGGCGACAGGGCGGAAGTGAACCGCATTAAGGATATTCCCGATGAGGGTACTAATCCCGGAGAATCGCAAAATGTAACGGATGGTGCAGAGCGTTTATCTGCGAAGCAAGCTGAAGATGCGCGAAGGAAAGCCTCAGAAGGGAGCAGGCAGGGCAGAGATGATTAATGTTGCAGGAAAATATTTCAGCTTCTTATTTTCCTGCAACTAAAATTCAGACTACACTTTGGGTAGTTTATAACCATTGTGATACTCTTTCATCATGTACTGCTTGTTAACATTCTTATCAGTAAAGGCATGATCAGCATCGTTCCATTGTAATTTGTTACCACTACGGAAGGCTATATTTCCCATTTGAGCCACCGTTGCTACGTGGGCACCTGCCTGTATAGAGCAATTCAAATCTTCCATTTTCCGGGATTTAATAACGCTTACAAAATTCTGCATGTGTTTATCCAAACCATTATCCATTGATTTTACCAGTGGTTTGCTTACTTTGTTTTTGCTTTGTTTTTCTTCAATCACTTCCCATCCTCCGCGATTTAAAATTAGGGTGCCGTTGTTACCTATATAAGCAATACCATGATCACGATTATAAGAACCATTGTCGATCCCCATTGCAGAATCCCACACCATATTGAAGCCGTCGAATTCATATAATGTTGTAAGGGTATCCGGTGTTTCTTCATACAGATCAGGATAGGCAAAACGCCCGCCTAACGCTGATATTGATTTAGGTATGGGCGACTTCATTCCTAACAGGCCATAATCAAGCAGGTGCACACCCCAATCCGTCATTAGCCCCCCGGCATAATCCCAGAACCAACGAAAATTGAAATGAAAACGGCTCTCATTAAAAGGTCTTTTTTGTGCAGGGCCTAACCACATATTATAATCAACACCGGGTGGAGGGGCGGTATCAGCAACAACAGGCCCAGGTTTCATCCACCCCTGGTAACACCAAACTTTTACTGTTCTGATATTTCCTAACTGCCCGCTCTGAACAAAATCAACAGCATCTTTAAAGTGCTGCTGACTGCGTTGCCATTGCCCTGCCTGTACCACTTTATTATAGCGCTGCTGTGCTTTCACCATAGCACGGCACTCTTCAATCGAGTTGCCTACAGGCTTTTCTACATAAACATCTTTACCCGCTTCGCAGGCATGCATCATTATTAAAGCATGCCAATGATCTGGTGTACCGATTATAACGGCGTCAATATCCTTCCGGTCCAGCAACTGCCTGTAATCGCCGTATGTTTTTACCTTAGCAGCATCCACATTTAATTTACTTAGATCAACCATTCTTTTGTCAAGAACGTTCTTATCTACGTCGCATAATGCAACAACATTCACACCCGGAATTTTTGCTGCTGCTGTTAGATCAGACCAACCCATTCCCTTGATACCAATTGCCCCAATATTGAGTTGATCGCCTGGGGCAACACGGTTTTTTAAAATGGCGAAGGCCTTGTTATTAAAAGCAGGAGCTAATAAACTTCCACCAACCATAAGAGTAGAGTTTTTCAGAAAATTTCTACGATGTAACATGATTGAGTTATTAAGATTTTAAGAGGCAGGAAAATTACACATTTACAAGTATATTTCAATTCTGGAGTTTCTTATTTTAGGGTGCTATAACTTTTTTGGATAGCCTCAATTATGAAACAAAAAAGGTACAACCAAAATCAGACATGCCAATTTTGAGTGAAGCTATATGATGGCAAGTTGTGATTTTTTAGAGTCATTTGATGTACGTGAAGTAAAAGATTTAAATAGTGTATGGCCGATTATTCTTCATAAAAAAGAACATTTGATAACAGATGAATTAAAAGGCAAACCAGAAGTAGTATTGGTGCTTTTGCAATACCCTGCAATTGTTAAGTCATTGCTTCACCTTAAAGCCTTTGTACCTTAAATGAAGCGATTAAGGGAGAAATGATTCATTATTTTAAAGCCGATAAACTAATGCCAAGCTGAAAACAGGAGTAGGAAATACAGCATTTTTTACCCAACAACTTCCACATCAAAAACGGTTTCTGCACTATCAGGCAGCAGATTATTTTAATAGCATAATAAAATAAGAATTAGCAGAATTTTGAACTGTAATAAATAAAATTTAGGTTTGTCTAAATTATATTTTTTCTATTATGAACTTTTCTGCCAGCGAAGAAAATTACATAAAGTCAATCTACCACTTACAACCCCCCGATGGTGTAGTTACAACCAACGAACTGGCGGGCGAACTGCAAACAAAGCCTGCATCTGTAACGGATATGTTGAAAAAATTAAAAGCCAAAAAGTTATTGCATTACGAACGTTACCAGGGATTTAGGCTTAGCAGTGAGGGAAAAAAAATCGCTTTAGGCATTGTACGGAAGCATCGTCTCTGGGAATACTTCCTTGTACAAAAGCTTCAGTTCGGGTGGGATGAAGTACATGAAATTGCCGAACAATTAGAACATATTAACAGCAAGGTCCTTATTGACAGGCTAGACTCATTTTTAAACTTCCCCAGGTTCGATCCGCATGGCGACCCCATACCAGATACCAACGGAAAGATGGAAGTTACAGGCCATATTAATTTAACCAATCTTGAAATAAATCATGCTGCCGAGGTAAGTGCAGTTGGCAGCCAGTCAACTGAATTACTGGAATTATTAAGTCATAAAAACATTGGCATCGGTACTAAACTCGAGGTAAAGAAGAAATTCAATTTTGATAAAAGCGTTGAAATTAAGATAAAGAATTTGCCTGCTTTTACAATAAGCGGGCAACTTGCACAATCGTTATTTGTAAAACCATTATAAGCTATGACAGAAAGAACCATGGATGCATCTCTAAGCGAAGTTCATGAAACAATTGATGTAACGAAACCAAAAAAAGGATGGAAACGGCTGCTGGCGTATATGGGCCCGGCTTACCTTGTTAGTGTTGGTTATATGGATCCCGGTAACTGGGCAACCGATCTTGCAGGTGGGTCAAAGTTTGGTTATAAATTGATATGGGTGTTGTTAATGAGTAACCTGATGGCTTTGTTACTGCAGGGCCTGAGTGCACGCTTAGGAATTGTAAGACGTATGGATCTTGCTCAGGCTAACCGGGCAGTGTATCCGAGGGTTGTAAATTTTTCACTGTACATGTTAGCCGAACTTGCCATAGCTGCCACCGACCTTGCCGAAGTATTAGGTATGGCAATAGGCATACAATTACTTACCGGTTTGCCTTTAATATGGGGCGTTGCCATTACAGTGCTCGATACTTTTTTACTGCTGTACCTTCAACGGTTGGGCATGCGCAAAATGGAAGCTTTTATTATTGCGCTGGTTGCCGTAATCGGGTTTTCTTTTTTGGTAGAAATGTTTTTTGCCAAGCCAAATCTTGGCGATGTGCTTACAGGTTTTATTCCTTCCCTTCCCGGCAAGGAGGCTTTATATATTGCTATTGGCATAATTGGCGCAACGGTAATGCCTCACAACTTGTACCTGCATTCGGCATTAGTGCAAACAAGAAAGATAGCTAATACCGCAACAGGCATTAAGCAGGCGTTGCGTTATAATATGATTGATAGCGCGATTGCTTTAAATGCTGCCTTTTTTGTTAATGCTGCCATACTAATACTTGCTGCATCGGTATTTTTTGCTACAGGCAATACTGAGGTTGCTGAATTAAAAGAGGCGCACCGTTTATTAGCCCCGCTCTTAGGAACTAATCTTGCCCCTGCTTTGTTTGCCATTGCATTAATAGCTGCAGGCCAAAGTTCTACAGTTACAGGTACATTGGCCGGACAAATAGTTATGGAAGGCTATTTAAACCTTCGCATAAATCCTTTACTGCGACGTTTTATAACAAGATTAATTGCTATTGTGCCCGCTATCATTTGTATTCTTGCTTTTGGCGAAGACAAGGTAGATAGCCTGTTGGTTCTAAGCCAGGTGGTGTTAAGTCTGCAATTGGGGTTTGCTATAATTCCTTTAATCCATTTTGTTAGCGATAAAAATACAATGGGGCCTTTTGCCATACGCCTGCACGTTAAACTATTGGCATGGCTGATAGCGGCTGTTTTAATTTACCTGAACGTAAGCATGGTAAGCAACGAGATCGGTGCTGCATTTGCATCGGACATGAAGTGGGGATGGAAACTGCTGATTATTGTTACCTTTATCTTCTTTGTTGTTTTATTTTTATTGATGACTGTATTGCCGGCTCTTAAAAAGCAAAACCTAAAAGATAGCCTGCGGGTGCATCCCGATGCTGCAATACTGCAACAGTTTAATATACCGCGTGTAGATTGTATCGCAATTGCGCTCGATTTTAGTAAGAATGATGAAAGACTTATTGCTCATGCTTTATCGCAGGGAAATAAATCAACGAAGTTTTTTTTGCTGCATATTGTTGAGAGCGTGTCGGCACGAACTTTAGGCGACGTGTCTGATGATTATGAAACAAGAAAAGATAAGGAACATATGCAATCTTATGTGGATCAATTGCAGCAGTTGGGATACACCGTTGAAGGACAATTAGGCTACCGCAACCGGATAAAAGAAATTATCAGGTTAGTAACCGAAGCAAATGCCAACATGTTGGTTATGGGTGCACACAGGCATACTGGTATTATGGATTATTTATACGGAGAAACAGTTGAGAGGGTAAGGCATAAGGTTAAAATTCCTGTATTGATTGTGAATTAAGCGGAAGGCGGAAGGCAGAAGGCTAATGTCGGTTAATTAAGCGATTTTTTCACGCCGGGCCGCTAAGAAAAACATACGCAAAGGCGCAAAGAAAAAAACTTTGCACCTTGCTCCTTTACACCTTTGCAAGAAAAATAATCCATACATCTCTTAACTAAATGACATTGGGTAGAAGGCATAAGGCAGAAGGTGTAGGCATAAGGCTTAAGGCATAAGGCGGGAGGCGCATAAGATAGCCAGGGATGCTTAGAAGTCATATAGATTTTCATTTGTTTTGAAGTGTATTCATCAATTCCTGGTGCCGCCTTTGCAATTCTTCTCTTTTCATTTCGTTAATGTCAATAACAACAGAGCCTGCAATAAGATCGTGCAAAGCCCTGGGTTTGCTGTCAAGAAACATGGTTACCAATTCAAGCATAAACCAGATGCTCATTGTTAAACCTATGACACCGCTATTTGATTTATAGTGCCATTCTTTATTGCCTGCAGTACCATTATACGTTGCAGCAGCAGAATATGCAATGAGAATAGTGTTAGCAAAAAACCAAACGGCCTCTCTAAAAAATGCTCTTTTATATCCAATAATGTTTTGTTCATTTATATCGAACACCTTTATGTTCATCAGCCGTTTACCAATTGTTTGCCCATATTTTCCGTGACCAATAATAACATACAACCTCCAGCAAATAGTATAAAAAATGGTTCAGCTTATTAATAAGTTTTTGTTGTTATTGTTTTCAATCTGTCGGTTAATAAAACTGAATGGCAGCAATACAGACGTATCAATTATACTATATACCAGCAAGAAGCCGTTTACTAAAAGTGTTGTATTTATGAGTTGGAGTCATATAAGATAGAGTTATAAATATACATAATAAAAGAGCCGCCTCTCTTTAAAAGGCAGCTCTTTTTTAAGGGTCTTAAATCTACTTATTCAACCATAATACTTCCTATATAATTTTCTGTTTCAGATTGTAAAGCAACCCTGTAAATTCCTTTGGCAAGGTCTGCTTTTAATACTAACTGTTTGTTTTGATCAGTTCCGTCGTGTTGTAAACCTATAGTCTGCACCAACTGACCGTTACTGCTTATTACAGATATTCTGTAAGTGCCCGCACTAATTCCGTTCAACCTTACATTAAGGATCTTTCCGGATTTATAATTCGCAACGAAACTATTTTTACCTGCGTTGATATTAAGAGAAACTATTTTGCTTATTTCAGACTTGTCTTTTCCAACAATTAATAAGCGATAGTAATTAATACCTCCTTTTGCCAATAGATCTTTGACAGAGTAAGATGTAGCAGCAGATGAATTTTTAGCTTTAACTTTTTCTATAGTAGTAAAATTAATTCCGTTTGCAGAACGTTGTACTTCGTATGCTTCAATATTGCTTTCTTCGGCAACCGACCAGTTTATGCTAACATTATCTCTTTCTTTGGCTGCTTTAAAATCAACGAGCTTAACAGGTAAAGCAGAAGCAGAAGAGAAAGTAAAATAGTTTTTAATTGTGTAGGGAGCGTAGCTCAAAGTAGTTGTTAAATAATTATCGAAGGGATCGCCAAAAGCTTCGTTAGAGCGCAAAGCTCTGGCGCCAATATAACTGCCAACAAATTTAAAGTTTAAGGGACCGGAGATTCCCAAATCAGATTTTGCAGTACTTTGAGTGTAGGTAGGTGCCGAATTTGTTCCAGATGGAATTACTTTAAAAGTACCCAGCTCCTGTATAAGAGTTCCCAGGAAAGGAACTTGTATAAACAGGAAAAATTTACCCCCGTTTTTATCAAAGGCAATTGCGCCATCTGGTTGAAAGTCTGCAGGAAAATTTAATACTGCCCTGTTTCCAGTTGCCGAATCAAGGCCGGTTACCGCAGTATAATAGGGATCATTTTTTTTAGTGGTAAAGCCGCTTGTACTGCTAATTCCACCTGCCTCTGCATCTAAATAAAAAACAATAACACTATCAAACAAGCCGGGTCCTCTCGTTAAAGCGAAGCTCACAGAATCGCCTTTGTCGGTTATTTTAAGCGAACCCTGCCCAACGGCGCCTCCAAAACTGTTTTTGCCGTTGCCGGGAAACGTTGTGCTTACCTGCGAATAACTAACAGTTGACAGCAATAAGATAGCTACTGGTAAAAATTTTTTCATTGCTTCTTTTTTATGTTAAAAATTTATTTTACAGACAATCTAAGTAAAATTTTTTATGATTTTAAAAGAGTTTTCTACAATTTTTTTATTCACCTTAGTTTTGATTATATGATGATGATTTGTATGAAAGAGTGGCGGCAGTTTTTTAGCAGTCTTACCGGGTATATTGCTATTATCCTTTTCCTGCTGTTGATGGGATTATTCCTGTTTGTATTTCCTAATTCCAGCATACTCGATTTTGGATATGCAACGTTAGATAACTTTTTCTCCATTGCCCCCTGGATGATGCTTTTTCTTGTTCCTACAATTACTATGCGCTCCATTGCCGACGAATACAAAAGCGGAACTTTCGAAATTTTAAAAACGCTTCCGTTAAGTCCGGCTAAAATTGTATGGGGTAAATACCTGGGTTGTTTGCTGGTAGTAGCAGTGGCCTTAATACCTACCTTAATATATGCTTTCAGTATTCAGCACTTAAGTGCAAAAGGAGGCATTGACTGGGGTGCAACCGCAGGAAGCTATATTGGATTACTTATGCTTGGCGCAGTTTATACTGCAGTTGGTATTTGCACAAGCAGCTTTACAAATAACACCGTAGTTGCGTTTATAGTCGCAGCCTTTGTCTGCTTTATTCTATACAGTGGTTTTAATGCTGTAAGTAAACTTCCGGCGTTTAAAAATGGGGCTGACTATTATATTCAAATGCTTGGAATTGATTTTCATTATACCAGCATAAGCCGTGGAGTAATTGATACAAGGGACATGCTGTATTTTCTGGCGGTTATCTTTTTGTTTCTGTTAATTACACAACGCAATTTGGTTAGAAGATAATTGACCCACATCCTACACGTATACCTTAAACCTTACGCTCTATACCTTAAACCTTTACTTATGAAGCTGCATGAAATAGAGTTGTTTTCAAAGGATCCGGACGATGCCCGAAGTTTTTATTCTAATACGTTGGGTTTAAAGTTACAGGTAAATGAGGCGCAGTTAAAAGTATTTGATGCGGGTGTAACAGGAGTCGAACTAAATATTTCAAATCATTATCCTTCGGCCAAAGTGTCTCTTTCTTTTTTAGTTAAAGATGTAGTTGCTTTTGTTAATACGATGAAAGAAAAGAAGATCGAATTAGGCGAGCCTTATAATTCTCATCTGGGATTGAAAGCAGTAACGCTTACAGATAACGACGGTTGCAGAATTGTAATTCATAGTCCCACAGAAGAATCTCCGCAGTGGTTGCAGAATATGGTATGAGGTAGGCATATGACGACGACCTGTAGCTTTGTTTTACATACCTTACCTTAAAACCTAATCCTTGCGCCTTTAACCCCTAATAACAAACATGAAGCTGATAGATAAAATTTTAAAAAAGAAGTTATGGTGGCTGTGGCTTGCACTTGTTTTTGTGCTGGTTATTTATATAGCTTCCTTAACGCACTTTAGAATTGATCTTACCAAAGAGAAACGCTTTTCACTTAGCCAATCCACAAAAAATGTATTAAAAGATTTAGATGACGAGGTGCAAATTGATGTGTACCTGACAGGAGATCTAAGCGCCGGTTTTAAAAGGCTAAGCCTTGCGAGTGAAGAGTTATTAAGTGAGTTTAAAGAGTATGGAGGAGCGAACGTAAAATATAAATACTTTCGCCCGGGTGAAGGATTACCGGATAGCCTTCGCTATCAGGTGTATGATAGCTTAGATCAAATGGGCGTGAAGTCCTTCAACAACCAGGTAACTGCAAAAGAAGGCGAGGAAACAACGGAACGCCTCATTTTTCCTGCAGCAATGGTTAAATACAAAGATCGCCAGATACCTATAGATTTAATGAGCGGCAAAAGTGGCATGGACGAAGAAAGCACTCTTAACTATAGCGAAGCGTTACTTGAATTTAAGTTTGCCGATGCCATATATAAACTTTCCCGCAAACAGCTTCCAATTGTTGCTTATGCTGCCGGAAACGGCGAACCTTTAAACCCTACTGTACGAGATCTGTTTGATGCTATGCGAAACAATTATCGCTTCGGGGTAATTGATCTTAAAAGAGGCATGCCTGATGCCGATACCATCAATGCTTTATTAATTGTAAAACCATCCCAGCCTTTTACAGATATCGAAAAGCTTAAGATCGATCAATATGTGATGCACGGAGGAAATGTAATATGGTTTGTAGATAAGCTGTATGCTGAGATGGATAGCTTGTTGAGAGCTCAAACAGATTTTGTAGCCTTCGATAAAAACCTGAACCTTGATGATATTCTTTTTAAATATGGCGTTAGAATAAACGGGGATTTGCTGCAGGATCTAAAATGTGCAAAGCAACCTTTGGTGGTAGGTCAGGCGGGTGGTCAGCCGCAAATACAAAGGGTGCCGTTTCCCTATTTTCCTTTATTAAGTTCTCCTTCAACCCATCCCGTTTCAAAAAATTTAGATGATATATTAAGCATATTTCCAAGCTCTGTAGATACAGTAAAAGCACCCGGAATAAAAAAGACTATTTTGCTTACCAGCGATACATTAAGCAGAACCTTAAGCACACCTGCTTTAGTTAGCCTCCAAAGCGTAAAATCAGAAGACGACCTGAGAACGTTTACTAAAAGTTACGTGCCTGTTGCTGTTTTGCTCGAAGGAAAATTTCCTTCGTTATATGCCAACCGGCTTTCAACTGAATTGCGCGATACACTTTCGGCCTACACCAATAAACCTTTTGTGCCTGCGGCGACAAAAGAAGCAAAGCAGATTGTAGTAAGCGACGGAGATATTGTTACTAACGCTGTAACTGAAAGCGAGGGGCTGTTACCTATGGGAACGCAGCAATACGAAAATTACACGTTCGCAAATCGGGAATTTTTGATGAATGCAGTTGATTATCTCGTAAATCCTAACGGCGTATTAGAAACACGAAGCAAAGACGTTACGCTCCGCCTGCTTGACAAGCAAAAAATACTTACCGAAAAAACAATGTGGCAGGTAATAAATATTGTAGTTCCCATATTGCTGGTGCTGCTTTTTGGGTGGCTGTACCAATATAAAAGAAAGAAAACCTTTGCTGTTTAATATTCTCCGTTACTAAACAGCCATTTTTTTACACGTAATTTTGCCTTCCATAATTTCGATTTATGAGTGTTGACCTGATTACTTATTTAACCTTTGGAGTGGTTTTAATAGCAGCATTAATTATAGACTTGGGCTTATTAAGTAAAAAAAATACAGCCATAACTATACGAAAAGCTTTTATTCAAACGCTGTTTTGGGTTGCCCTGTCTTTTGCCTTCTTCGCTTTTTTATGGATAGAAAAAGGAAATATAGTTGCTACCAAATATATTACTGCCTATCTAATGGAATGGAGCCTAAGCATCGACAATAGTTTTGTGTTTATTCTCATTTCCAGTTTTTTTAAAGTTAATGAAGCAGATGAAGGC
>MWYU01000733.1 GCA_002050375.1 Chitinophagales bacterium 62-2 | reverse complement strand
GTGTATGCAGAAAGCAATTGTGTATCCGTAGCTTTTTTATAAGCTTTCTGAAAAAGTAAACTGCTCCTTTGTAACCAGATATTATCCGAGAGATTCCAGTTACCTGTTATCGGAATGATTTGTTCAGGAAATAAAAGGAAATATTTTCCGGTGCATTTGCTTGCCAGGAAATCAACCGTATCCCACCAGCTTTTATTGATGATACAAAATTCAAAAAGATGGATAATTGAGGCTTGCCATAGCTTTTTATGAAACGCCATTAATTCAATTCCAAAGTATTGAAACTCTCTTTGCGGCAGCATCCATAACTCTTTTACGATCACCTCTAAATCTGTTTGCTTTTGCAGGTGATGAAGTTTCATATACTCTTTACAAACCTGTCTTCGTGCAGCCATCGTCATACCAAAAAAATCAAATTGGTTTTTCATATAAGCCTTTGCACCAACTGCTCTTTCGGTGTCTGCTAAATTCAGCAATTCTTCCGCGATTAGTTTTATGTAAGGATGCATTTCCGTCTTTTTTTAGAAAGATAATTACTCACTGCACAAGCTTTTATTTGTGGAGAGGGTTTATTCCAGACCTTAGAACATCATCCTATTTGTGCAGTTATCTGAAACAAAAAAGGCGGAACTATTTTTAGTTCCGCCAGGGTACTTATAAACTCAAAATCCTTTTATACAGTTGCCGCTTTAGCCAGGGCATTGCGGCGAATTATATTAAGGGCGGCGCCCGCTTTAAACCATTCAATCTGCTGATCATTATAAGTATGGTTAACCATAAAACGTTCAGAACTTCCATCAGCATGGTGCAATACAATTGCTAAGGGTACGCCAGGTTCAAAACCGGTAAGACCTTCAATATCTATCACATCATCTTCAAGTATTTTTCCATAATCCTCCTTATGTACAAAAGTTAAAGCAAGCATACCCTGCTTCTTCAGGTTGGTTTCGTGAATACGGGCGAAAGATTTTACAAGTATTGCACGAACACCAAGGTAGCGTGGCTCCATCGCAGCGTGCTCTCTCGACGAACCTTCACCGTAATTTTCATCTCCAACTACAATGGAACCTATGCCGGCTGCTTTGTAGGCTCTTGCGGTTGTAGGCACTGGTCCATATTCGCCTGTTAACTGGTTTTTTACTTTATCTACACTATCGTTAAAAAAGTTAAGTGCACCAATCAACATGTTGTTTGAGATATTATCGAGGTGTCCCCTAAACTTTAACCACGGACCTGCCATTGAGATATGATCGGTTGTACACTTTCCTCTTACTTTAATTAATAAGCGCAAACCTTCAATATCAGTTCCTTCCCATTCAGGAAAAGGTTCGAGCAATTGTAAGCGCTGAGATTCAGGACTAACCAAAACTTCAACGGTACCTGGATCTTCCGCGGGGGCCTCATAACCCGGATCTTCAACACTATAACCATGTGGCGGAAGTTCGTAGCCTGAAGGTTCATCCAGCATCACTTCCTGTCCATCTTCGTTCAGCAATTTATCGGTAAGGGGATTGAAAGTAAGATCGCCTGCAAGAGCAAAGGCGGTAACAATTTCGGGTGATGCAACAAAGGCGTGGGTTCCGGCAAAACTGTCGTTGCGCTTTGCAAAGTTCCTGTTGAAAGAAGTGATGATGGAGTTTTTACGATTGGGATCGTCGATATGACGAGCCCATTGCCCAATACAAGGGCCGCAAGCGTTTGCCATTACAATGCCGCCCATGCTGTTGTAAGCTTGTAATAATCCATCCTTTTCAACTGTATATCTTACCAGTTCGCTACCGGGTGAAATGGTGAATTCGGATTTCGCTTTCAGCTTTTTATCGGTTGCCTGCCTCGCTATAGAAACAGAGCGGCTAATATCTTCATACGAAGAATTGGTGCAAGAACCAATCAGGGCAACTTCTAATCTTTCAGGCCATTTGTTAGCCCTTACAGCTTCAGCAAATTTACTTATAGGCCATGCGAGATCGGGCGTATAAGGACCATTGACATGTGGCTCAAGTTCATTTAAATCTATCTCAACTATCTGATCGTAAAAGTTTTCCGGGTTGGTATATACTTCGGGGTCGGGACGAAGATGCTCCATTATTCCGTCCGCTAATTCAGCAATATCTGCACGCTCTGTAACATTTAGATAAGCGCTCATTTTTTCATCATAAGCAAAAATGGAAGTTGTGGCTCCAATCTCAGCTCCCATATTGCAAATAGTTGCTTTGCCGGTTGCACTGATGGCATCTGCACCTTCACCGAAATATTCTACAATAGCGCCGGTACCGCCTTTTACAGTAAGTAATCCTGCTACCTTAAGAATAACATCTTTTGGAGCGGTCCAGCCACTTAATTTTCCGGTTAGCTTAACGCCTATAAGTTTAGGCCATTTAAGTTCCCAGGCTAATCCCGCCATTACATCACTTGCATCAGCGCCTCCTACACCTATTGCTACCATACCTAAGCCACCAGCGTTAGGTGTATGACTGTCTGTACCAATCATCATTCCTCCGGGAAACGCATAGTTCTCAAGAACTACCTGGTGAATGATACCTGCACCAGGTCTCCAAAAACCGAGGCCATATTTATTACAAACCGAAGCAAGAAAATCATACACCTCTTTATTAGTATTTAAGGCCGTTTGCAGATCTTCGGCAGCACCTGTTTTTGCCTGAATAAGATGATCGCAATGGACAGTACTGGGAACCGCCACCTGTGGACGGCCGGCCTGCATAAACTGCAGCAAGGCCATTTGGGCTGTTGCATCCTGCATGGCAACACGGTCGGGAGCAAAGTCAACATAGTGCTGACCACGTTCAAAATTTTCAAGTTTCTTATCGGTATGCAGGTGTGCATACAATATTTTTTCAGCTAATGTTAATGGTCTGCCAACTATCTTTCGGGCTGCTTCTACTTTACCGGGCATTTGTTCGTAGACTTTTCTAATCATTTCTATATCAAAAGCCATTTGTCAGGATGATTTAATGGTGAGAAAAAAGTTGAGCAAATTTACGGCAAAACAATCCGTATATGAAATGAGATTTCGGGGTCGTCTGTTTGGAAATTATCCTAAATTGCACAGTCGGAACCTAAATTCTTTATAAAAGGAAAAAGCCTAAGTGATTATGAAAAGTTTGCGCGAAATAATAGAGGTAAATGCATTTGGAGTGTGCGCTGCAATCGGCGAAAAAATGGGGATAGCTACCAGCCGCATTCGGATGTGGTTTATATACATTTCCTTCATCACTTTTGGCTCCCCGTTAATTATTTACATGGTACTGGCTTTCTGGCTTAACATCAGGAACTATATATATTCGGCCAAAAGAAATCCCCTACGATATTTATAGCATTATCTGAATTAAAAGTAGCTAAGGGTTAAACTCAGCCGGAAAGTTCCCTTACACCACAGCCTTTCTAATTCTCACCAACTGCACCAATAATTCCTCCAGCTTACTCAAATGCAACATATTCGCTCCATCACTTTTTGCAACAGCAGGATTGGGATGTGTTTCTATAAACAGGCCATTAGCTCCCGTGGCAATAGCTGCTTTTGCAATAGTTCCTATCAACTGCGGGTTACCCCCTGTAACGCCTGATGTTTGATTCGGTTGTTGCAGACTATGGGTGCAATCCATAACAACAGGAACATTATGACCCTGCATAACAGGTATATTCCGGTAATCAACTATAAGGTCGTGATAACCAAAAGTTGTTCCTCTTTCAGTTAACATCACTTTGTCGTTTCCGGCTTTTTGGATTTTGTCCAGTGCAAACTTCATCGCTTCTCCGCTTACAAACTGGCCTTTTTTTACATTCACTATTTTACCTGTTTCGGCAGCAGCAACTAATAGGTCGGTTTGCCTGCATAAGAAAGCAGGTATCTGCAGTATGTCGAAATATTTTGCAGCTTCTGCAGCTTCATCATGGGCATGAATATCTGATGTAGTTGGAAGTCCGTACTCATCGCCCACTTTTTTCACCAGCTTCATTGCCTGTTCATCACCAATGCCTGTAAACGATGAAGCACTGGTACGGTTAGCTTTACGGTAAGATGCTTTAAAAATATATGGAATGCCGAGTTTCTTACAAATTGAGGAAACTTTGTCTGCCACTTCCATAACCAGTTCTTCGCCTTCTACTACGCATGGGCCGGCAATAAGAAAAAAATTCTGGTGATCGTACGATTGTTTGCTAAATAACTGTTGTAAAAACTCCATGTTGTCTTTTTGAAATTGAGGGGCAAAGGTGCAAAAAATGCAGGGATTGGTTTTGGTAATTTTTTACCGTTATTTGCGCTTAACCTGAATTGTGATTTGTTTGAATAATGGGGAATGTCTTTATTTTTTTGGCTACCTGGTGTCTTTGCTTTTACGCTTTGTGGAAATAAATAATTGTTATGCCAAACAGAGATGAGAAAATTTTAGTGGTAGGTGCATGCGGACAGATAGGAGTGGAGCTTACCTTACAACTAAGAAAAATTTATGGTGAAGGAACTGTGATTGCAAGCGACCTCCGGGAGGAACATCAACTGCTAAAAGGAACGGGTCCTTATGTTTCTCTTGATATACTGAACAAGGAAACTTTTCACGTTTTAGTGCTGCGATACAATATCACCCAGGTGTACCTGCTTGCTGCTCTTTTAAGCGCCACCGCTGAAAAAAATCCTCTGCTTGCCTGGAACATTAATATGCAAAGCCTTCTTAATGTACTCGATGTTGCTAAAGAAGAAAATTTAAAAAAAGTGTACTGGCCAAGCAGTATCGCTGTCTTTGGTCCAAGCTCGCCTAAAGAAAATACACCTCAACATACGGTTATTGAACCTTCAACCATTTATGGCATTACTAAGTTTGCGGGGGAACGTTGGTGCGAATATTATTTTAACAGGTATAAAGTTGATGTAAGAAGTTTACGCTATCCCGGATTGATCAGCTATAAATCTCAGCCCGGTGGAGGTACTACCGATTATGCTGTTGAAATTTTTCATGATGCAGTAAGGCACAACCATTATACTTCGTTCTTAAATGCAGGCACTTTTTTGCCTATGATGTATATGCCTGATGCCATTCGTGCAACGGTGGAATTAATGCAGGCTGACGCATCAAAAATAAAGGTGCGATCATCTTACAACATTGGTGCAATGAGTTTTTCTCCCGCCGGCATTGCTGATGAAATTAAAAAACATCTTCCTGAATTTGTTATTGATTATAAAAAAGACAACAGGCAGCAGATTGCCGATAGCTGGCCGCGAAGCATTGATGACAGCGAGGCTAAAAACGACTGGGGCTGGCAACCCGAATATGACCTTGCACGAATGACGGCAGATATGTTGCAGAATTTGAAGAAGGGGATTTAGGTTTTGAGTTTTGAGTTTTGGTAATTTACAACCTGTCAATTATCATCCCGTTTCTCGTTACCTGTAACCAGCAACTTGTAACTCTGTCAACAGTTATCTGTTATCTGTCAACTAACATCTATCATCTGTCATCTTCTGCCTCAAACATTCTAAGCTTGTTCTTAAGTATGGTTATCTGGTTTTGCATTCCTTCAATTCTTTGCAGGAGGTGGCTGATTGCTTCAAGTCCTTCGAGGTTAATATCAAGGTCGGTATGCAGGCGAACGAACTGCTCTAATTTGCTAAGTTCACTTGAAGGGATATACCTGTTTTCGCGAACGGTGATAACTGTTATTAATCCATGTTCGTTCAACAGGTTTATAAAAGAGTATTCTATTTTATGATAAGTACAGAAGTCATTGGCTGCTATTAAATCTTCCGTTTGCATGTAATTAAATTATTTAAATTTTAGACAATTCTGTAAATAACTCTCTTTGCTTATCGGTTAAATTAGTAGGTATTTTAATAGAGTAGGTAATATACAGATCCCCAAATTCACCTTCCTTTTTATATACAGGAAAACCTTTGCCTTTCAATTTTATTTTGGAGCCGTTTTGTGTTTCTGGCTTTACTTTCACGTTCACTTTGCCATCTAAGGTTTCAATAGTTACTTCGCCACCTAATACGGCAGTATATAAATCAAGATCGACAGTGGTATATATATCGTTGTTCATTCTTTTGAAACGAGGATGATCGGTTATGGAAAAAGTAATATAGAGATCACCTTGCGGCCCGCCGTTAATACCCTCACCTCCATGACCTTTTAATTTTATCTTTTGTCCGTTTTCGATTCCTGCAGGTATCGTAATTCTAATGTTTTTACCATTAACAGTTAATGTTTGTTGGTGGGTTTTGTACGCATCCAAAAGCTCTAATTGCAGTTCGGCGTTATAATCTTGTCCTCTAAATTTTACATGGCTGCTTCTGCCTCTTCCTTCCGATCTTCCGAACATTGATGTAAAAAAATCAGAAAAGTCTTCGTCACCAAATCCTTCTCCTGAATAAGACTGTCCACCAAAATTTGATGAATGCCTCTGTTGCCGGGCTCTTTCATATTCCTCGCCATGTTCCCAATCTTTACCGTACTTATCGTACTTCTTTCGCTTTTCAGGGTCGCTTAAAACTTCGTTAGCCTCGTTTACCTGTTGAAATTTTTTATGAGCTTCTTTATCGTTCGGGTTAAGATCGGGGTGCAGCTTTCTTGCCAGTTTACGATAAGCTTTTTTAATGTCTTCCTCCGATGCATTTTTATCTACGCCTAATATCTTGTAATAATCTACAAAGTCCATGAACTGCCGTTTAATTTAAAAAAGAAAAGGGTATGCAAATTTAGAAGATATAATTTTTGATTATCAGGAACATTCGCAAATAAATAGAATTGAGGGAACAAAGGTTAGTCAAAATAATGCCCTTTACATTTTACAACATAGATCAAGTCGGAACTTACCGAGTAAATAAGCCGGTGTTCCTGAGTTATGCGCCTGCTCCAAAAGCCAGAATAATTTCCTTTTAAAGGTTCAGGTTTGCCAAGCCCTTTAAATGGATCGCGTGATATGTCTTTTATTAATTCTTTTATTTTATTAAAAACATCTTTGTCTTGTTCAATCCATTCATTGTATTCATTGAAAGCAATAGCAGAAAATTTAACATTGCGCATTAACGCATTCTTTTATTGAGGATATTTTAAAAATTCTTCCATTGTAAAAGTGACGGTGTCTTTATTATTCTGCAACTCACTAATTGAGCGATCAAGAGTGCCTAAGTATTCCGACCTTTTATCGCTAACTGAAATTGTTACTTCGGCATCCTCAATGTTAGATATAAGGCTTTTAATGCGCTCTAATAAAGTAGCATTCAATTCTGAAACTTTTACTTTTATTACTGCATCCATATCGGCTTTTCTCCAAAGTTACCGTAAAGCTGATTAATTCAAAAGCAGGTGACCAAACTAATCGTTAATAAAACTTGATAACAACATTACACAACCTGTAGTTAATTCTTTCCCACGTTGTCACATTCCTTTCCGCGCCTGCATTAATATCCCCGTACAATGCTATTTTTGCCGCCGTATGAAGAATATCAGGAACTTTTGTATCATCGCACATATCGACCATGGAAAGAGTACACTTGCCGACCGGTTGCTTGAGTTTACACACACCATCAGCGATCGCGATATGCAGGCGCAAGTGCTCGACGACATGGACCTGGAACGTGAAAAGGGGATTACCATTAAGAGCCATGCAATTCAAATAAACTACCCTTATAAAGGCAAAACATATACTTTAAATCTTATAGACACACCCGGCCACGTAGACTTTAGCTACGAAGTAAGCCGTGCCCTCGCAGCCTGCGAAGGTGCATTGCTATTGGTAGATGCGAGCCAGGGAATACAGGCGCAGACTATATCAAACCTTTACCTCGCTATAGATAATAATCTGGAGATCATTCCTGTCGTTAATAAGATTGACATGGAAGGTGCAATGATCGAAGAAACTAAAGATCAGATTATTGAGCTTATCGGTTGTAAGCCCGAAGATATACTGCTTGCAAGTGGTAAAAGCGGGATTGGTATAGAGGACATATTAACAGCTATTATTGAACGTATTCCTGCTCCTTCCGGCAACCCTGAAGCGCCGTTGCAGGCCCTTATTTTCGATAGCGTTTTTAATAGTTTCAGGGGTATTATTATTTATTACCGTATTGTAAATGGAAGCTTAAAGAAAGGCGATAAGATACAATTTGCGAGTAACCGGCAGGATTATATGGCAGATGAAGTCGGTATCTTAAAGCTAACAATGACACCTCGCGATGAAGTACAAACGGGCGATGTAGGATATATAATAACTGGCATTAAAAACGCGAAAGAAGTGAAGGTAGGCGATACGATTACTTTGGCTGCCAATCCTGCAGAAATGATTAAAGGCTTTGAAGAAGTGAAGCCAATGGTGTTTGCCGGTATTTTTCCCGTTAACACTGATGAGTTTGAAGAGTTAAGAGATTGCATGGACAAACTGCAATTAAACGATGCTTCACTAACCTTTGAATTAGAAACTTCGCAGGCCCTGGGCTTTGGTTTCAGATGCGGCTTTTTAGGAATGCTGCACATGGAAATCATTCAGGAGCGGTTGGAGCGTGAGTTTAATCAAATGGTTATCACTACGGTTCCCAATGTTAGCTTTATTGCATACACTTCAAAAGGTGACAAGATAATTGTTAATAATCCTTCTGAAATGCCGGACCCGACGAAGTTGGAGATGATTGAGGAGCCTTTTATAAAAGCGCAAATTGTAACGTTAGCAGATTATATAGGTAATATCATGACTTTGTGTTTAGGTAAGCGCGGAATTTTAATAAACCAAAGTTACCTTACTGCCACCCGCGTAGAATTAACTTTTGAAATGCCCCTTACCGAAATAGTATTTGATTTTTACGATAAACTAAAAAGCTCAACAAGAGGTTATGCCTCCTTCGATTATCATCCTATCGGTTACCGCGAAAGTGATATTGTAAAGATGGATATTTTGTTGAATGGCGATAAAGTAGATGCACTAAGCGCACTTATTCACCGCGGACGTTCTCACGACTTTGGCCGTAAGCTTTGCGAAAAGCTGAAAGAGTTATTACCACGTCAGCAATTTCAGATTGCGATACAAGCAGCTATTGGCGCTAAGGTAATTGCCCGCGAAACTATTAGTGCCATGCGTAAAGATGTAACTGCAAAATGTTATGGTGGTGATATAAGCCGTAAAAGGAAATTGTTGGAAAAGCAAAAAGAAGGTAAGAAACGGATGAGGCAGATAGGAAATGTGGAAGTTCCGCAGGAAGCTTTTTTAGCTGTGTTGAAGCTGGATTAAAAAGCCCCTAAATCCTCCGAAGGGCGACTTGTTGATCATTGATGAATGAAATGCTCTCCCTCATATAGGGCTTTAAAGTGAGAGGGGTATTTATTAATCTTTTTGATAACTTCCGGTAAGATGAATAAAAAGAAAACATTTCGTCTCCTCTCTCCACTCGTGAAGAGGGGCCCGGGGGTGAGGTTGAAGTAATTTCAAAACAATTAGTTGTGATGCATCCAATGTTTAAAAAAGAATACCAGCATTGGTTGCTTAGAATATTCTTGTTTGCTGTTTACCTCATTAATGGCTTTTTCTACATTCCACGGCAGGCGGTTATATCAGATGAAATGGATCACTCGTCTTATTCCTTCCGCTTTGTAAAAGGTCATCCGCAAAAAATAAGGCCTTATGATGATGGGAGTACAATGCCCATAACAGCATTGAATACATTACCAAGAATAATCGAACAAACTATCCATCCGGGTTTAAAAAAAAATGATAATGGAGCCAGTGACATTATCAATGGACGGTATATTACTCTGTTGCTTTCAATATTTATTGGTGTTTATATTTTAGTATGGACAAAAGAATTATATGGGGAAACGGCAGCTACTTTTTCTTTATTTTTTTTTGTGTTTTGCCCTAATCTTAATGCACATACCGGCTTTGTTGCTACCGATGCATACGCTGCATTATTCACTATTATTTCCGCTTATTATTTTTGGAAATGGCAAAAAATTGGCAGTTGGAAAAATCTGTTGTTCTTTTGCTTAGGGTTGGGAGTTGCCCAGCTAACCAAACAATCCCTTTCGATATTGGTAGTAGTTTTCTTTCTGCTGTTTATCTTTTCCATGTTTAAGGAAAAGCATTCCTCCAATACCATTAAAAGAAAAGTTTTCCAACTGTTTGTTGCAACCTTTTTAGTATTATTTGTTATTAATGCCGGGTTTTTGTTTTGTGATAGTTTTATGCCTTTAGGTAATTATCATTTCAAAAGTCATTCTTTCAATAACCTGCAGGCATCATTAGCAGTAATTAAAAACGTGCCTTTGCCTTTACCTTCTCCATATTTATATGGCCTCGATCTTGTAAAGCTAATGACGGAAATGGATCCGGGAGACCCACGGGTATCATTAGGAAATTACATTTTAGGTGAAAGAAGAAATAGTGGTGGATTTTGGTACTATTACTTTATTATTCTCTTATTCAAAACTCCATTAGTAATCATTGTTGGAGGTGTTTTATTACTATTGAATTGGCGGAGCGCAGGTAGTAAGAATTTCTTTAGGAATGAATTTATTATGGTTGTATTAATTACCTCTTTTTTTATTTTTTTTAATTTTACGGTGAAGAGGCAGGTGGGTATTCGTCATATACTAATCATTTATCCTCTTATTTATGTTTTGTTGGGAAGGTTGGTGTTACTGGCAGAAAGTAAATTACAGTCAAAACTGATTAGAGGAGCTGTTATCATTTATTCAGTTTCCACCTTTTATTTCTTCTTCCCTAATTTGATTGCTTATTCAAATGAATTAGTAGTAGATAAAAAAGATGCCTATAAGATTTTTGCTGATTCTAATCTTGACTGGGGCCAGGGAAAAGAATATTTAAAGAAGTTTTTAAAAACTAATAAGGATATTGAAATACCAGGCACGGTACCAAAAGCAGGAAAATATATTGTTAGTTCAAATGATTATGTTGGCTTAAATAATGATCCGGACACAAGTTGGCTACGGAGATTTGAACCGGCAGATGAAGTTTATTTCTCTTATTTGTTTTTTGATATTACAGAAAAGGATTTACAGAAATACAATTTTAAATAGTAGTGTTTTGACCCTTGATGCGAATAAAATATTTGTTATTGTACCTTGTTATAACGAGTCATGCATTATAAGTAATACGATTTCTGCATTGCTGCAGCAGGGTTATAAAGTAATAGTAGTGGATGACGGCTCAAATAATAATTGTAGGGAACATTTTAGTACTATGCCCGTTTATTATTTACAACATGTTATCAATTTAGGTCAGGGAGCAGCCATTCAAACGGGGATTGATTTTGCATTGCAAAAGGGAGCTGAATATCTGGTAACTTTTGATGCGGATGGCCAGCATGATGTGAAAGATATTGGGAAAATGATTCATAAACTGGAAGCAGAAAAATTAGAGTTTGTTTTCGGTTCAAGGTTCCTTGAAGGCGCTCAAACTAATGTTGATAAAACCAGGAGAGCTTTATTGCATATCTCGCGGTTCACAAACTTTTTTATTTCCGGTGTTTTACTTTCTGACAGTAATAACGGCTTACGTGTGTTTACATCTGCTGCTGCTAATCAAATTCATATTAAAGAAAACAGGAGAACTCATTCATCTGATATCATCTACCAGATTGTAAAGAAAAAAATAAGGTTTGGCGAGGCTCCTGTAAACGTTGAATATTCAGAGTACTCACGCAAAAAAGGAATACAAAATGCTGAGGGTATCAGTATTTTTATAAATATGCTCATCTATAAATTCTTCAGATAATGACTCCCATACAAATCCTGCTCGCATCGGGTATTGTGCTTATCGCGCTGTACATGTATGTTCGTATCAGGAAATCTGTATTAGACACCGTGCTTATTTTCTTGTTCCTTGTAGTGGGCATATTATTTATTTTATTTCCCGAGATTACAAATAAGGTTGCAAAAGTGTTAGGCGTAAACAGGGGCATTAACCTTATTTTTTATACAGGGTTCCTTATCCTTCTTTTCCTCATCTTGAAACTGTATGCACGAAGCAGAAGACTTGAACAAAACCTCACAGAACTGGTACGGAAAATCAGTCTTGAGAAAGCTGAAGAAATTAAAGAAGATTGAGGGTGATATAATTTACTTTAACAGGAGATATTAGGCGATTACACTTATTTAATCTTTGGTTGACTCTTCAACTTACCCTTTTTTAGAACTTTTCTTAGGAGCAGAAGATTTAGGGTCAGGAGTAATTTTAAAACCATTCTTTTCAGACTGTCTCAATAACTTTTCCTCGTCATTTTTTCCATTGTCGTCTTTAAGTGGTTCGGGCATGGGCGCCTCGCCATCCTTAAGCTTAAAGTCAAATACTTTGTCAACAAATGCCCAATGCCCCTTATCCCATTTAAAGCCCTGAAAATCTCCATCAGGCACCATATCATAAGCTTTATCGCGCAGATTATTTTCACTCAACAAATGATCGAATATAATCATATCCATATCCGGATCGTAGTTAACTCTTGCGCCGCCATTTTTTTTATATTCAAGGCAAAACCTTGCAGGTGTTAAATAAGTTTCTTTTACTTTATTGGTGGTATCTCTAATTGAAAAATAAGGGCCTCCAAAAACCGGTTTGCCTTGTTCGTTGAAAGTAAGGACTTCAATCCATTTCTTCGTGCTTCTCATATTATTATCGTCGAACCCTAACAGTGTATAATATTTCTTATTATTATGTGTCTTCATTATAACCCCATAATAAATTGAGCCTATCCAGTTCTGAGAAGTACGAACAGAGTCTTGCGGTGCAGGGGTAAAATCGCTCATATCAAAAAGCGGATGTAACAGGAGAGAGCCGTTTTCTGTTTTCATTTGGATAGCTCCACGTTGCCTGTAATGATCCTCGTCCTTAGTGTATTGCCATGAAAAAATCCGAAAGGAGCTATCGGGTGCGTATATGTGCGAAACTGTTATTAGAGAGTCAAAAGGATAGTAAAAAGAATTGGGAGTTACCAAAGATCTTACCAACATGCGTGTGAAAACACTATCAGCGCTAAAACGTTTGCCTGCAGACTCATCCATTATCATTTGTCGCGCATAAGTTTTCATTGAGTCTTCCATCTTTCTCAATTTGGTAAAACTACTTTTAGGCAAACTCTGCGATGATGCAGACAACAGTGTTTGAGCTGATGCAGAAAATGAAATAAGCACTAAAAAAAACATAACAGACCGCCTCATATTCTTAAATTAGTATACGAATGTAGAACTTGGGTTTTATAACAAATCGTGAATATGAGTAGCTAAGTGGTTTTTAGGATTTCGTTATCATTGGGTCTGGGAGTCATTGAGTCATTGGGTCAATAAGTCATGGGTCAATAGGTCATCGGGTTTTGGGGTCATCGAGACATTTCGACCAAAGGATACCAGGGCTAACTTTTGAACTGGCGAACTCAGAAACTTGTAAACTTTAAACATTAAACTCATAACTTCTTCAACTCTTCAACTCTTCCTGCGCTCTTTCATAGTCTGCGGGAATACCGATGTCAATAAAATATTCATCCTGCATCAGGCCGAACATTCTTCTTTTGTTGTAGTAAACTTCCAGGTAATCTTTCTCGAACGAAAATTTTTTGGGCAAGTCTTCATCTAAGAACTTGTTTCTATGCAAGGCATATATACCTCCGTTAATACAACCGGATTCGTAACACTGCTTTTCCCTGAAGCTTTTAATCACATTATCTTCATCAACTTCAACCAACCCATAACGATCAAAATTTTTCATGGGCTTAAGACTAAGGGTACAATTGGAACCGCTTAGTGTATGAAAGCCTGTTAAAAGAGGCACATCAATTTTAAAAAGAGTGTCTCCATTTGCAATAAGCACCGATTTTTCTTTGGTAATCTTTAATGCTTTTTTTATTGCGCCTCCGGTTCCGAGTGGTTCCTCTTCGTATGAAAGTTTATAAAAAAGAGACGGATAATCGTTCTGAAGAAACTCCTCAATCATCTCTCCTTTATAGCCTAATGCAAAAATAAAATAAGTAATACCCTGCAATTGCAAATGGTAAATAAGATAACTTAAAAAAGGCTTGCCGTTTACTGGTGCCATACATTTTGGAACATCAGGAACTGCATCTTTTAGCCTTGTTCCTAATCCTCCTGCAAGAATGATCGCTTCGCAAATCGCCATAGTTAATTTATTATTAAGCTGGAAAAAGATTTTCTTCTACTAACTGGCAAATGATATGCCCCATCAAAATATGACTTTCCTGTATTCTTGGAGTATCGGTTGATGGAACATTTAATAATACATCGCACCATGCTTTCATAGTTCCTCCGGTAGCCCCTGTAAAACCAATAGTAACCATTTCTTTGTTTTTTGCTGCTTCAAATGCTTTCACAACATTTGCTGAATTACCTGAAGTGCTTAATCCCAAAAGTACATCGCCTGCATTACCTGTTCCCTCAATTATTCTTGAATAAACAGCATCGTAACTATAATCGTTTGCCACTGCAGTAAGATAAGACGTATTACAATGCAAGGCCTCAGAAGGTAATGCCCTGCGATCTTTATAAAACCTTCCTGAGAATTCTGCAGCGAGGTGTTGTGCATCCGCTGCGCTTCCACCGTTTCCGCAAAATAAAACTTTATTACCTTTTCTGAATGCCGCTGTCACAACTTCAACTGCTACCTGTATCTGCAAAAGCAAATGTTCATCTTCAGCAATTTTTTGCTTTACTTCTATTGATCTTGTTATGATTTCTTTTATGATTGACATTATAATTAAGTACTTTTTCTTCTACCGAACAGGCGTATAGCTTATACAACTTACACTGTCCAACTGTTTAAACCTTGCTGTGTAAACTGGTAATTTTTATGCTGTCCTCCAAATTTTTCGAGTTCTTCAATTACTTTATACCGGCAATTACCGGGGCAGTAAAATGTCATAAACCCACCACCACCAGCACCAGATATTTTGCCTCCGGTTGCCCCTGCCTTTTTTGCTGTCTCGTACATTTCGTCGATACCAGTATTACTAATGTTGGCAGCCATTTGCCTTTTTTGGTGAAATCCAAAATCCAGTATTTCACCAATTTCATGCAAGCGTCCTTTAAGTATTGCCTCCTTCATCATTCGTGCCTGCTCTTTTAATTGGTGCATGGCTTCAATTGATTTTTCGTTTTTTTCGTTTACATTCTTCACCTGCTCATTGATTATAGTTGCACTTTCGCGGCTGGTAGAAGTGAAATATAAAACCAGGTTATTTTCGAGTTCATTTAAGTATTGCTGCCTTATACGCAAAGGATTTACAATCACTTTATCACCTTCGTAAAACTCCATAAAGTTTACCCCACCAAAGGTAGCAGCATATTGGTCTTGTTTTCCGCCGGCCAGTTTTAAATCATTTCTTTCGATATTGTAGGCATAATGTGCGATATCATATTCACCTAAAGGAAGGCGCAGCATTTCGGCAAAGGCGCCGATAATAGCTACTACCAATGTAGATGAAGTTCCCAGGCCGCTACCTGCAGGCGCGTCAACATAAGTGGATAATTTAAAGCCGGTAAGAGGAACGCCGTAGTCGTGTTGAATGCGGTTATAAACGCCTTTTAGCAAATCCAGCTTGCCGTCAATGGGAAGATTGTTGTTCCATTCGAAACGTTGCTCTTCGTGCCGGTCTAATGCCTGCACTATAATTGCATTTTCTTCAATAGGCTGAATGTTTGCATGGGCATATAAAGAAATGGATGCATTTAATATTGCTCCACCATAGAGATCGCTGTACGGACTTACATCTGTTCCTCCACCTGCTAATCCAATCCTCAATGGTGCCCTGCTGCGGTAAATCATTTTTGTGTTGTTAGTTGATCAGTTGACTTGTTGATAGGTTGACTCGTTGGTTGGTAGATTGATTATTGATAGGGGAGTAATTGCTAAATTAAAATAAGGTGAATAAATTAAAAACCTATCAACGGTTCAACTAATCAACCTATCAACTTTCCTTTCAACCAACCAATCAACCTATCAACTATTCTTTCAACTCAAACTCCTTATCGCTTCTGTCAGCTTACTCCAGCTATACTTTTTCTTTTCTTCGCGAAGATGTGGCAAAAAGTGCGCTTCGCCTAATTGATAAAGTTGTAAAATACCGTCTGCTATTGACTGTGGCGTCGGCTCACTTACCAACCCCACTTTTCCATCAGGAACAAGATCGGGCAAACCGCCAACATTTGTAACAAGCATTGGTTTTTCGAAATGATAGGCGAGGGGAGTAACACCGCTTTGTGTAGCATTGCGGTAAGGTTGAATAACAAAATCGGCTGAACCTAAGTAATACCTTACTTCACTATCTTTTATAAAATCGGTTTTTAAAATAAGCTGATCAGAGATATTTTTTGATTGTATAATTTCATCAAAAAACTTTCTGTCCTCATAAAATTCACCTGCTATTAAAAGCTTTATTCCTGATTGCTGCATTTGTGGCAGAGCCATTGCCTCAAGTAAAAGATCGAGGCCTTTATATTTTCTTATGAATCCAAAAAATAAAATAATCTTAGCCTCTGTTGATAATCCCAAATGTTCTCTTGCGGCTTTTTTAGGAAGCGGTTCTCCAAAATTATCATACAGGGGATGAACAATTTGTTGAGCTGGTTTATTGGTAAATACTTTCAGGTCTTGCATTACTTTTTCGCTCATAGTAATAAAAGCATCAACAGACTTTATGAAGTATTTGGTGAAAGCAATGTCCCCGAACCTTTTTTCGTGAGGGCGAATATTATCAGCTATACATATCACTTTTGTATGCCTGTTTTTCTTAGCTATTCTTAAAATAGTTCCCAGGCAGGGACCCATAAAAGGAAGCCAGTAACGAACAACTATTATATCTGGTTTCTCTCTTTTTAGCTTGCTGCCAACTGTTATCCAATTAAGTGGGTTAACAGAATTAATAGCAGCTTTTATATTAATGTCTTTTGGCGCAGGCTCGGTTGAAAATTGAGTTGTGCCAGGAAATAAGAAGCCGGGATATTGCAATGAGAAGGTATAAATGGTTACCTCCTTTCCTTCCTTTATAAATTGTCTTGCAAGCCTTTCGTTAAAAGAAGCAAGGCCGCCGCGAAGAGGATGGGCAGGGCCTATAATAACCACTTTGCTCATTCTATAAATGATGATGGAGTAATCAAATCTAACCCGTCTATATCCTGAAAGTGCTTTTGATTAAGGGTAGCCAATCTGTAATTAAAGTGCAGTGCTGTAGCAGCTATCATCAAGTCCTTTTCGATTGTTTTTCTTTTTAGTTTCAGCTGCTTTAATATATTTATAGCTGTTAAGTTTATATATGACTGATAAGGGATAATCAGCATATCCTCAAATAAATTTTTCCAGAATAGATGTTGTTGTGGATTGCTCCCTAGAAGAATTTCGAAGTGTGCAGTTACAGGTAGTACAAATCCTGCGTAAGTATTAGTAAGCTTATAGAAAAAAGTTTTTGCCTTTAACGTTTTTCTATAATGATCAATAAGGGGAGAAGCATCAAGGCAAATTATACTTTCCATTTTCCCATCCACTTATTGTTTTTCTTATATTCGTTATATTCCTCATGAGACATTACAGGGCCTTCGAGTAATTTTTTTTGTAATGGGGATAGCGGCTTTTTTTGTGCTGTTTTTTTATCAACCTTTATTCTTACAATTGTTGCACCCATAACCAACTTTTTTTCAAAACTAAACAATTCCTACCTTCTTTTCTATAAGATAGGAGTTACGTTCAGAAGAATTACGTGAGATCAATTCTGCAATAAAACCTGCAAGAAACAATTGCATGCCAATAATCATGGTGGTTAATGCAATATAAAACGATGGTCGGTTGGTAAGGGCAAACTCAGCGGAAACAAATTTTGCAACAATCAGGTAAACGATCATAATAAAACCTATAAGAAAACAAAGCGTTCCGTACAAACCAAAAAAATGCATAGGCCTTTTACCGAACTTACTGACAAAAGTTATGGTGGCAAGATCTAAAAAGCCATTTATGAAACGCTCCAGGCCAAACTTAGTGGTTCCATATTTTCGTGGCCGGTGTTCAACTACCTTTTCACCAATTTTTTTAAAACCCGCCCATTTTGCAATAACAGGTATGTAACGATGCATTTCTCCATACACTTCAATGCTTTTTACCACTTTCTTTTTGTAGGCTTTTAAGCCGCAATTAAAATCGTGTAAAGGAATACCGCTTGTATTGCGGGTAACACTGTTGAAAAACTTAGTGGGTATTGTTTTCGAGACAGGATCGTATCTTTTCTTCTTCCAGCCGCTAACCAAATCATAACCCTCTTCAATTATCATTCTCCTTAATTGCGGAATTTCATCAGGTGAGTCTTGCAAATCAGCGTCCATAGTTATCACCACATCGCCTTTAGCTGCTTTAAAACCTTCGTTCAGTGCGGCGGATTTTCCATAATTGCGTTGAAATTTTATAGCCTTTATATTTGGGTCGGCTGCAATTAATTGTTCTATTACTTTCCAGCTATCATCAGTACTTCCATCATCGATCAATATAATTTCATAAGAAAGATTGTTTGCATCAACCACCCTTTTAATCCATGCACAAAGCTCCGGCAGCGACTCTTCTTCATCATATAAAGGAACAACAATTGATGCATCCATTCTTATAAATTAACCTTGTTGTACAAAGGGGCCCTGAGGATTTTTTTTAGCAGCCGCTGCGCCGATTAAAGAAGAAATACATCCCACTATCATAAACATAAATAAAATACCTCCCGCTGCAAATGGAACTAAAAATTTTCTTGTCATACTCAATGCACTTTCTTCTTGTTCGTCAGACATTTTATTTTTAGCTAATTCTTCGCGGGTTGTGTCAAGGATCATATCTATCATGTCGGGAAATAGAAATTTAAGGGCTATAATGGTATAAATTATTGTAATTATAGTAACTACAGCAGTAATCTTAAAGCCATGCGCAAACACATTACCAAACGTTACATTGTTGTTCATTTGGTTAGCGTAACTAATACAGCCCCATATTATACCCCCCACAATAATAATATACTGTACAGCACTTAATCCCTTATTAGTACTTTGACCTGCAAAATATATTGCAATGCCAAATACAATAAGTATTAATGAAATAATAACGCCTTTTACAACGGGAGTAGTAACTTTTGTTTCAGAGGGTGTAGTAACATTTGTTTCCATAAAATAATTTTAGTTGTTCAAATATAGTTTGTCTTTATTGATGATGCCAACCACTTTTCCTTTTAAAAGTTTATTAATAAAAGGAGTATTGTGAGATTTGCTTCTAATTAAAGAGAGGTCAAAATTAACTTGTGTATCCCTTTCAAATAAGGTAATATCAGCAACAGAGTTAATGTTAATAGGATGCTTATTAAGAGAAAAAATCTCTCTTGCTTTGTTGCTTAAAACATCTGCTAATCTTTCAGCGCTTAAATTGGGGAGAATTGTATTTATGACTGAATAACAACTTTCTAATCCGATCATGCCCGGCATAGCATATTCGAACTCGCATATTTTATTATCCCAATCCTGGGGTATATGATGAGTGGCGATACAATCAATACCTGCGTCTTCAACTCCTTGCCTTAGTGCGAGCATATCCTGTCTGGTTCGTAATGGAGGGTCTACTTTCAAATTGGTATCGTATAGCAGCAGATCTTCGTCACAAAAAAATAAATGGTAAGGTGTAACGCTGCATGTAATGCTTACTCCCTGCTGCTTTGCAATGGTAATTAACGCCAGGCTTTTTGCTGTTGAAATTCCTGTTACATGAAGTTTACTTTGCGTATATTTTGCCAGCTCGATATCGCGGCTGATTAAAAGCTCTTCAGCAATGGCAGGCATACCAGCTAAACCTAAACGGGTACTTGTAATGCCTTCGTGCATTTGTCCAAATTTTCCAACAGATCTGTCTATAGGTAATTGTATAAGCACACCATTAAAAGCTTTAGCATATTGTAAAGCTTTTAAAAATAACCCGGCCGTTTGAACAGGATATAAACCATCGCTAAAAGCAACTGCGCCAGAGTTGCGCATGTCATACATTTCGGCAAGCTCTTTACCTTCAGTATTTTTTGTAATTGCCCCAATAGGAATAATGTTTACCGGTAAAGCGGCAGACTTTTGAACAACATATTCAACCGAAGATTTATTAGAGATGGCAGGGTTGGTATTAGGAAGAACAAATACGTTTGTAAACCCTCCGAATGCTGCGGCACTTGCTCCTGTTTCCAGTGTTTCTTTATACTCGTACCCCGGGTCGTTAAAATGAGAGAAAATATCAACCCAGCCTGGTGACAAGAACAAATTGTTTCCTTCAATGATTTTGGCATCGTTATGTTCAATGGTATCGGCAATGCCGGTAATAAGCCCGTTTATAATTAAAATATCTTTTATTAATCCGTTATAAGGAGAAAGTGTATCTGAAATGGTTACTTGCTTTACTAAAAGCTTCATGCAGGGGGAAGAAAATTTGCTGCAATATAACCTGTTTTTTATAAAAAGCTTTTACATTTGCCACCCGCCAAAAGTGGGAAATATAGTTGTTTGATTGATAACTACATTTGAAGTATAATTATTAGTTCGGGATGTAGCGCAGCCCGGTAGCGCACACGTCTGGGGGGCGTGGGGTCGCAAGTTCGAATCTTGTCATCCCGACAAGGATGGATTTTAATACTACTCAAAAGCCTGTAAATACATTGATTTACAGGCTTTTCTATTTTTAAGCTTATCAAATC
>MWYU01000497.1 GCA_002050375.1 Chitinophagales bacterium 62-2 | reverse complement strand
AGGCGGCTGAGTTATCACGGCATCAAGGGACAGGTGCCCTTCACCACAGTACTACCCAGGCCCAATTGAAATACCATGTCGGGAAAGGGCTGTTATCTTTCCCGACTGCCTTTTTTTGTTTCTTTTTTGGGCAAGCAAAAAAGAAAATATTCAAAAGACAAAACAAAGAACAAATTTCTCCAAAAGAACGGATGTCGAGTAGGTAATACTTTTTACTGTTGAAGGTTAAGCAATTGAAATATCTTCGACAGGCGGCGAAAAATTAAGAAATGGATGATTACATCCCATTCCTTTGTTTGTTCCTTGATTAAGCTTTAGTGCTGTGACTTCAGCATCTGTATTTCATGCATGAGACATGGAAACGAAATCAGTTCTGATTTTGTTGCAGCAACTTCTTCTCCTCCAATTTCCTCACCTGCTCCACAATAACATCAGGCGAAAGATAAAGCCTTGAAATCTTATCTTTATAAGCCTGGGGTAACTCTGCATGATTTAAAATAAAACGCTTAGTTGCCACAATATAATTTCCCATTCCACGTTCAACTGCAAGAGAATCTGCAACCATCTCTGCATGCTTTACAAAGCTGGGCGAAAAATAATAGCGATAACCAAACGAAACCATTCCACCATTGCTCATGCCTTCGTAATCGAGGATATGACCAAGCTCATGCCCAATCCACCCTATCATAACTTCATCCGGAATTTTCTCAATAGGTATTTGAGAATTTATAAGCTTGAAATACTCACTTATATTAATCCTGTAACGCCTGTTCTTTCTCTTTCCCAGCAGTGTTGTGAAAACCGGTTGAGCTTGCATTACCGAACTTTTAATCTTTGTCCTAAAAATAAAGTGGATAGTAGTATTTTTTAATTCAGGGTAAAATGAGAGGGCGTTAAGAACGTTCTTTTCTATTACAGCAGGTATCTGCTTGTTATGCCCGAATTGCAAAAGTTCGGGGTTCATTACTTGTGATGACATCATAAAAACTAAAAGCAACTTCATTAATACTAAAATTCGAATAACTCTTTATTCAAAGGTAGGTTTGCTTTACTTGTTGTAACGTATTTATATTTTAAGGATGAGTAATTATTGATTACTCCCGGTATGATTGTCACTATCCGTTTTTTTATCACTTGCTGCTTTCAATTATCTTTATCCTACAACCACTATATGAACCGTATTGATCGTTTGGCCGCTATTGTTATACAACTTCAATCTAAGCGATTGGTAAAGGCGCAGGACATCGCTGATAAATTTTCGCTCAGCCTCCGAACCGTCTATCGTGACATAAGAGCTTTGGAAGAGGCGGGTGTACCTGTAACAGGCGAAGCGGGCATTGGCTATCGCTTAATGGAAGGGTATAAGTTGCCACCCGTTATGTTTAACGAAGATGAAGCTACTGCCTTATTAACAGCAGCTAAACTAATGCAGTCTATGAGCGATGAAAGTTCTTCAAAGCATTACACTACTGCCCTTGATAAAATAAAAGCTGTATTAAGGCTTGCAGAAAAAGACCACCTGCAGGAAATTGATAATCATATTGCCGTAGTTTCTCATCCTGCTATTGCGCATAACAAACCAGCGGAACTCCATCTTGCCAAAATACTAAAGGCAATTGCATGCTCTTCAGTTATCGAAATCAATTATACCACTGTAGAAAAAAACGAATCGCTCTGCCGAAATGTAGAACCTATAGGCATCTATTACCAGGGCAGCCACTGGTACCTCATCGCCTTCTGCCATTTAAGAAAGGATTATCGAAACTTTCGTACAGACAAGATCAATAAGATTGCCCTAACAAACGATAAGATTATACAGACCCATCCTCCGCTTCACACTTTTATTTGCCAGGTAACCGAGCAAAAGCAGGTGCAAAAAGTGGTGATTGAAGTAACCCCCCCGATTATAAAATACTTTGGAGAACAGAAGTATTACAATGGTTTTGTAAGAGAAGAAACTGTCGGCAATATGGTACGAATGACATTTTTAAGCGGCTCACTAATAGGCTTTGCTCATTGGTTCATGTTGTTTGGCGAACATGCAACAATTATTGAACCGCTACAATTAAACGATATAGTTGCTGAGATAGCCCATAATATTTTAAATAAGATTGAGCAGGACCAAATGCTAATGACATCGCTAATGCCTGTCAACAACTAAGCATTTCTTTGGGAACAGCAGTAGTCTTTTATTATACCTCGTGGAGCCTGCAGTCAATTTATTTCAGTGTCACTAACCGGGAAGTACAAACTATATTCAGTTTTTAAACGCACACACTTCATCGAACTAACTTGTTGTGTTTCTTTGTGCGTTTTCCTCCTGCTGTTTCTTCCTGGTTAAAAATAATTCTACTTCTATTACGAATGTTCGCTTATCTCAGCATAACAATTTTTTTAAGTTCCAAAAAATTTTCTAACCACTACTGACATACTGTTGTCACTATCTGCTTTTATCTTTGTTCGATTAATCAATATTAACCTTAAAATTTTACAGTATGAGCACTACAGCAACAGAAGAGCAAATTGTTTCGGTGATCACTTCCACCGAATTATTACAACACTGGCAGGGACACAGAAGCCTTACCCGCAAGGTAATAGCAGCGTTTCCCGAAAAGGAGTTTTTTGAATATTCTATTGGTACTATGCGGCCATTTGCAGCAATGGTTCAGGAGCTCCTGGCTATTGCAGTTCCGGGAATAAAGCAAATAGTCGGCGGCGAAGCTGAAGAACTCAAGGAACATATAGAAGAGGCTAACAGCAAAGCTAATATCCTTTCTTTATGGGATAAGGCTACGGATGATATAAACCGTTTATGGGCGCAAATTTCTAACGAGAGATTTCGGGAGACTATCCTTGCTTTCGGGCAATATGAAGGAACGGTTTGGTCATCTATCTTCTACTTTATTGATAATGAAATACACCATCGTGCACAAGGCTATGTGTATTTGCGCTCATTGGGAATAGAACCACCTCCTTTTTGGGAAAGATAATAGAAAGTGAATTAGGTTGGTCTTGTATATTAGTTTGCAGAAAGCGTTGCAGTTACATGAAAATAGCAATGAAGGGTATATAACATTTGTTCCAAAATTTTTTTTTGAAGAAATTGAATAGCCTGGCAAGCTTAGAAAACAAAAAGCCCGTAAACATGGAGGTTTATGGGCTTTCTTCTAAAAAGAAACAATCTGTATCGGGGAAGAATAACAAAATGGGTAAGCCAATAAGTTGCAGCGGCATTTCCACACCACCAACTTCCGGTTCATTATCCGTTTTGTTGATCACTTCCATTTGTTGTTGCTCAAAAGTTAACCATGCAATCAGAAACCGGCTCTCTCCTCCCTTTAGGGTCGGGGCTTGGATACTATTGGTATAGGTTGCAAAAATTAATCCTAAAAGTGTGGATTTAAAACGGGGAGTATGGCATCAGTTCCTTACC
>MWYU01000517.1 GCA_002050375.1 Chitinophagales bacterium 62-2 | reverse complement strand
CGGCTTTCAGAAAAAGACATAAAAATAGCAGTAGGTTCGTAACTTTCATAGAGTTATTTGTAAATAGAGGTTAACTAAAGGCTTATATAATGGTGAAGTATCAAACGATACCATAGAAAGATCAATACTTCTACAAGGTTTAATACCAGATTAAACATTAAGAGAAGAATAAAAATAGGAAGTAAAAAGGCTTTTCTAAGTATGACGGTGGGAATTTTCAGAAGATTCAACCGGTGTAAGATCTATACAATGAGACATAAAACTTTTTGGCTTCAACCGCGCCTCCTCAATATCATCCATATGCTGGATCTCACCATGCGATAATACCATGGTTAATGTCCTATACAAAACAGCATGTCGTGGTAATAAACTGCTAAAAAAAATATTGAGCTTACTTATGGTTTTCCAGCTAGTGGATGAGTTCTGCGCTTCTTCGGCAGGTCTGGAGTTGTCGCCGGTATTAGAAGAGAAGTAATAAATGTTGGCATTAACAGTTGCAAAAACAAATGTAAACATGGAAAGAAAAAGGCCTCTTTTCATTTGGAATGGTTTTGAATAAATGAATTAAAATTACTGTCTTATATAAAAATATAAGAAGCGTTAGGGCCTTTAATTGGAACTTGGAGCCGCGAAACTAAGGTAAAAATGTGTTGCAGGTAAGTAATGAGAAAAAATAAATATTATTCAAAGGTTCCTAAGTAAATCAAAATAATTTTAAAGGAATTATCTGAATTTCTATAATTTAATGGCTTTTCATTAAATCTTTCTTTCTTTGCTACTAGTGTTGTTAGTTTCTGTTTAGTTATTTTTATTTGATCGATTTAAATATAGTTGGAGTACTTTTTAGACAGTATTATTAATAAAATCCTTACTGGAGGGATCTTCCTGAGTTTTTTTAATTGTGGAAATTACTTCACTTGTTGATAGGTTAAATTAGTTTATTTCTATAGAGTGATCTGATCTGCAAATAACGCAGTACTATCTTTTGTAGTTTTTTTTATTCAATTTATATTGATCGTTTATAGTATAAGCACGTTCAAGGTGTTTAGTAGCGTAATATGTTTTTCGGTGTCGTATAAGCTTCTGCTTTAATGGAGCATATTCTAAAAGTTAGCAAGGGATTTTGGGATGCAGTTCAGGCAATTACAGTGCCCTTTGCTGTTTGGTTGACGTTCGAAATGGTATATCAAAGTTTAATGAACAGCCTGAACAAAAAAGAAATTGGATTATAGACTTGTTTCAAAGCTTTGTCCTTTAAGTGTCATGCCGCTTCTGTTACCATTATGTTGCCCGTTATCGATGGTAATTACACCATTTACAATTACATATTTAAAGCCAATAGTGTATTGATGAGGCTTATCATACGTTGATAGATCCTGAACTTTGTTTTCGTCAAATACTACTACATCGGCGGCATAACCTTCCTTTAATAATCCCCGGTCTTTTAATTGGAATTTTTGTGCAGGTAACGATGTCATTCGGCGTATGGCTTCTTCAAGAGTAATCACTTTTTCATCCCTCACATACTTTGAAAGTACCCTTGCATTGGTACCATAACCGCGTGGATGTGGAGCGCCCTCGTTAAAAATTCTTATGCTGGCATCAGAGGCAAACATGTTGTAAGGGTAGCGCATAATATTTTTAACATCATCCTCGCTCATTCCGTGAAATACCATGCTTGCTCCACCTTTCTCCATCATTTCAACTATTGTTTCGGCCTCTTCTTTTAAAGTATGCTTTCGGCCCTTTGCCAGGTTTGCCTGCTCAATACTTTTTCCATTCATTGTTGTATCTGCTTTAAAATAAGCTATCACCGCATAACTGAAATGTTTAAGGCGGCGTTTCTTTAAACTCTTAATCATTGCTTTTTTTACATACTCTCTTGTAGCAGCATTGCCAAGTCGTGCATTTATTGAATCCTGTCCGTCTGCTAAAACCTCATCTGGCAACAGTGTGCCTAAATTTGTACTGCTGGCAGTGTAAGGATATTGATCGATCGTTACATCGAGCCCTTCGTTTCGCGCATTAATTACCAGGGGTAATGTTTCTTTTGATCTTCCCCAATTTTGCTGGCCGCTTAGTTTAAAGTGTGATATTTCAACCGGCAGTTTCGCTTCTCTGCCTACCCGTAATGCTTCCTGTATTGCCTGCACCACACTATCGCTTTCGCTGCGCATGTGCGATGCATAAAGACCATTATACTTCGATGCTATTTTTGCAAGCTCTACAATTTCTTCTGTTTTGGTATAAGTGCCGGGTATATAAATTAAGCCGGTTGACAGGCCGACTGCACCATCCTTCATGGCCTGATCTACCAGCAACTTCATTTTGTTTAATTCATCCGTTGTAGGGTGGCGGTTGGCTGTTCCCATAACGGCTCTTCGTACAGTATTGTGCCCGATAAGCGAAGCAACGTTGATTGACAACTTCATGCTATCGAGCATAGTAAAGTATTTATTAAGATCAGCTTTTGATGAGCCACAATTACCTGTAACAACCGTAGTAACACCATCCATCAAAAAATTCGTGGCTAAAGGGTTTTGCACTTCATCACCTTCAATATGTGTGTGCACATCAATAAAGCCGGGCGCAATAATCAATCCTGTTGCATCTAATTCTTTTGTTGCATGTTCATTGTTTAGCTTTCCTATTTTTAAAATTTTGCCGTCTTTTATGGCCACATCTCCATAATACCACGAATTGCCGGTGCCATTTATTATTTTTCCGTTACGGATAATAATGTCGGCAGTATTTTGACTGTAACTTATGAAGGGTAGAAAAAGAATTACAAGTACTAATTTCATTAAAGTAAAATTTCTCTAAGTTAATGATTGCTGTTTTTAGTTTTGTCTTTAAATAAAAGCGATGGTGAGAGTTGAAAAAATTGAAGATGAAAAGGATCTTGATGAAGTGAGAATACTTTTTAAAGAGTATTTAGAGGAACTGAATGAGAACCTTTGTTTTCAGCATACGGACGAAGAGTTGGTTTCTCCGTTAAAAAAATATGGCCAGCCACATGGAAGTTTACTTCTTGCTTATATAAATGATAAACCTGCCGGTTGCATTGCTTTGCAGCATTTAAAGGAAGAGGGGGTTTGCGAAATGAAACGATTATATGTTCGTCTGGGTTATCGTGGTAAAGGGATTGCAGATGCATTAGTTGAAAAACTTTTGTCTGAAGCA
>MWYU01000133.1 GCA_002050375.1 Chitinophagales bacterium 62-2 | reverse complement strand
CCCTTTTACCCATTTGTTCGTTATAAAGAACCCTACCCTTTAAATGATAGAAATCCCATCGTTATAAAGTCTAAATAATATATTTTAGTATATAGGGAGATAATAAAAATGCCATTTTTAAAATGGCATTTTTTATTGGAGATTATTGTAAGCCCTAAAAACTCTGATTCTACACTGTAATTATTTTCGCGACTTAGTAAATTTTTTAATAATTGAAGGATCGGCATTAAAAGTTTTTCCATTATCCCGCTGCCTTATCCATTGATCATTCTGATCGCTGCAAACATGGAGATTTTTATTATTTTCATCGGCAAAGATGTAGGTGAACAAATCAGAGTCATTGTTCGAAGTTGATGGAGCAATAATGGCTGCACCTTTATTTTGTACTTTATAGTTTGAAACTTTCATAGTTAATTTTTTTAGTTCGATTTTAAAATGTTCATTAGAACCTTCTCCTCTTTTGTTAGGTCCGACTTGTTGTCGTCAGTTTCCAATTGTTCAAGTTGAGAGGAATATTGCTGTAAACCTTTAGACTCGTATAACGAGATTATCAAGGGATGTACATAGTACTTTTTACAAACCGTTCTTGTATTTCCTAACAAGCTTGAAACCACGTCTAATGCTGCCACTATATTTTTTTTTGTTTCTGCTTGCGTATCGCTTAATCCCAACTCTTTAAATGCTACCAATGCTTGTACGGTTCCAGACCAGGTTCTAAAATCTTTTGCCGTGAAATCTCCTTCGCTAATTGTTTTTATGTAATCATTTACCATTCCTGAATCTACCGTTCTTCTTTGTGCGCTTTCGTCGATATATTGGAAAAGTTCTTTTCCTGGTATGTCCTGACATTTTTTTACAATTCCTGCCAATCGTTTGCTTTGTATACTTATATCGTGGTAAACTCCTTTCTTCCCTTTAAAAGAGAACTTAAGAGAATTACCGGCAATTTTAACGTGCTTATCTTTTAAAGTAGTAATTCCATAAGAACCGTATATCTTTTCATAGGCATTATTTCCTATTCTAATATTTGTGCGCTCCATTAAACTTACTATTGTTGCCAGAACCTTTTCTTGTGGTAATCCCTGAAGCGAAAGATCTTTTTCCATTTTTATCCTCAACAACGGAAGTGCAGTTCCAAATGCATAAAGCCTGTAAAACTTAGTATGATTTCGTAAAGCGTTCCAACTCGGATGATACTTATACTGCTTTCTTTTTCTTACGTCAATTCCTGTGACCTGTAAATGACCGTTCTCTAAAGGACAAATCCATACATTTTCCCAGGCCGGCGGAATAACTAATCTTTTGTATCTCAGTAATTGTTCTTCGTCTGTAATAATTTTCTCTTCAAAGAAATATTCAAACTTGTCTCCTTTTCTTACTCTTTGAATTCCCGGTTGGTTATCATTTACGTAAACGAGATTTACCGCTTCTGCGCTTTTAACCGGGCTTTTAATTAAAGTTTTAATTCGTCTTTTAGAAATATTTTCTATTGCTTCTGCAACCTCATTCATACGTTTTATAATCTTAACCTAAATAGGTCGAAAATCATACCTATATTCCCCCGTTTGAGTAATAGGCTTTTTAATATCAGGATAATTGAACAGGATTTTTCGGTGGGGAAACGCTTCTACAAAAGTATCGCTTTTAAATATATTTTTATTAAGAAGAAATATTGGGTACTGTATAAACAATTAAACTTAATAGAAGAAACTCCTTAGTCGAATTATTAGCCAGTATAGTGTGATGTTACTTCATCAGGAATATATCCTCTCTATAGCATCTTTGTATTTCTCCATAATCACTTTTCTTTTCAAGCTCATTTTAGGTGTCATTTCACCGGTGTCTATGCTCCACTCCCGGGGGAGCAGTTCAAATTTTTTGATTTGCTCCACATGGTTAAAAAACTTATTGAAGCTCTCAACCAACTCACGGTACATCGAAAGTACTTTCTTATCACTAATCGCTTGTTCAGGGGATGTAAACTCAATATTATTAGCCCGCATCCATTCGCGTAAAGTTGGAAACGATGGAATAATTAAAGCCCCGACAAATTTTTTCTCTGCACCCACAACAATTACCTGTTCAACAAACGGGCTTTCCTTTAATTTGTTTTCAATCGGTTGCGGGGCTACATATTTTCCCCCACTTGTTTTAAACAGTTCCTTTTTTCTGTCGGTTATCTTTAAAAATCTTTTTGAGACCCATACCCCAATATCCCCTGTATGAAGCCATCCGTTGTTAAGTACTTCGGCAGTAAGATCGGGACGTTTGAAATACCCCTGCATTATGCTTGGGCCTTTTACCAATATTTCTCCGTCTTCAGCAAGTTTAACTTCAATTCCGTTTAATGGGGGGCCAACTGTTCCAAACACCATATCGCTTTTTGGCTGCCTGCGGTTTACTGAAATCACCGGGCTGTTTTCTGTAGGACCATAACCTTCAAACACCGGTATTTTTGCAGCATTAAATATTCTTAGCAGGTTAACCGGACAAGCAGCTCCACCCGAAATAACAAAGCTTATGTTTCCTCCAAGGGCCTCGCGCCATTTACTAAAAATTAGTTTATTGGCAATGCCTAACTGCAGGTTGTATAAAACACCGCCACTTTTATTGTTGTCGTACTTTTCTGCAAGGCCAACCGCCCAATAAAAGAGTTTTCGCTTCACCCCGGTCAATTCGTTTCCTTTGTGCATTATCTTTTCAAATACTTTTTCTAAAAGTCGTGGAACTGTTGTAAAACCATCGGGCTTAACTTCTTTTAAATTGTCACCAATCGTTTCCAACCCTTCAGCATAATAAATACTGATACCGCTAAAAAGGTAAATGTAAGTAACCATTTTTTCGAAGATATGATTGAGGGGCAGGAAGCTAAGCACCTTCGATTGCGGTGCATCGGGAAACGGAAAACTATCTCTCGAACACTGAACATTTGAATATATATTTCTATGACTTAGCATAACTCCCTTTGGCGTACCGGTAGTGCCACTTGTATAAATGATGGTAGCTAATTGCTCTGTAGAAATAGTAGCTTTTATTTGTTGTACCTGCTGAAAGGTTTGTTCGTCTGCTAAATTTGTAACCTTAGTCCAATGATCTGCACCTTCTATCTTATCAAACGTATAAATATTTTTTAGAGAAGGTACCCTGCCTTCAAGGCTTCTTACTTTATAAAGAAGATCATCGGTGCTTACAAAAACATATTTTGCATTAGCGTCTTTTAAAATAAATTCAAGCTCAATGGGATTGGTTGTGGGGTAAACAGGTACCAGTATGGCGCCTATTTGTTGTACTGCAAGATCAGTAAAAATCCATTCGGGCCTGTTGTTGCTAATCACAGCAGCAATTATTATCATGTAGCAAAACAATATGCCCGGGCAGGCAATTCTCTCTGGAGCATTTTGTATGCCGAAATGTTTTTAAATATGGAAAGCTTTACACCAAAAAGCACCGAAATGA
>MWYU01000435.1 GCA_002050375.1 Chitinophagales bacterium 62-2 | reverse complement strand
ATTATAGATAATGTTGGGTCTGTTCAAAATAAGGGAATTGAACTGGAGATTGGCGGTGATCCTTTAATTGGAAAAGTTAGATGGAACACCGGACTTAATATCTCCCGTAATAGAAATAAAGTATTGGATTTGGGAACTGTGGATAGAATTGGATATAGAACTACAAAAGGAGGATATAGTGTAAATGATCCATTTATGTTCCTGATAAAAGGAGAATCTTTCGGGCAGATTTATGGTTATGGCTATGAAGGTACCTGGAAGGAAGGTGAAGCAAAAGAAGCTGCTTTATACGGTCAACTACCGGGAGACCGCAAGTTTACGGACCTTAATAAGGATGGAGTAATAAATAGAAGTGACTTAAAAGTTATTGGTCAGGCCTTCCCCGATTTCATTTTTGGCTGGAATAACCGGCTGTCTTATAAAAACTTTGAACTTAATTTACTGATCCAGGGAACTAAAGGAAACGATATATTTAATATGGGAAGAATTCGCATGGAAAATCCAGGTGAAGGAACAAGTACGGCTTTACTAAACAGGTGGACACCTGCAAATCAAAATACAGACGTTCCTGCATTTATTGACGCAAGAACACGGGAGCTGGCTAACCTGAAGAGTCAGATATTGATAGGCGGAGACCAAAGGATTAGCCGTTGGGTAGAAGATGGATCTTACCTGCGGTTAAAAAATATTAACCTGTCTTATAATTTACCTAAATCTATTACAGATAGAATGCATATAAATACGGTAAGAGCGTTTGTTAGCGCAACCAATTTAATTACGATCACTAAATATAGCGGCTACGATCCTGAAGTGAGTTCCTATAATGCAAATGATGCCCAGATAGGAGTTGATTTTAGTAATTATCCCCAGTCAAAAATATTTAATGCAGGCTTAAACATAACATTTTAAAAAAGTAATATGAAAAATAATAATCAACTTTTAAAGAGTTCAGTTTTTTTACTGATGGCGATTTTAAGTTTTTTTGCTTCGTGTAAAAAGCTCGATGAAGCGCCTAAGAGCTTTGTTACCCCTGAAAAATTTTATACAACTCCGGCCCAGGTAGAAGCAACATTTGCAGCTTCTCTTGACCGGTTGTGGAGCTACTGGGGAGGTTACGGTTACGGCATGGGTAATTTCATACATGATGATCAGTACGATGGTGGTGATTTGGTTATAGCACGTAATCATGGCAGTGATTTATGGAACCGTCATTTTGCAGCTATAGCAAACCTGAATAGTGCCATTGCAGCTATGAAGAAAGGAAGTTTAGGAACAGCAACCCCACAAGCTACAATTGATTTATTAATGGCGCAGGCCAAATTGCTGCGTGGCTATAATTATTTCATGCTTGTTCGCATGTTTGGCGGATTGCCTTTATATACTGAAGATTCACCCGATGCTATAGCTAATCCAATTGGTCGTTCACCTGTTGCTGATGTTTATAAATTAATTGTTAGTGATCTTACAGAAGCTGCAGGTAAGCTTCCGGCAAAATGGCCAGCTTCTCAACAGGGTAGACCTGCTCGTGCTGCAGCAAAAGGATTATTGGCTAAAGCATATCTTACTATGGCTACAGCCCCCTTAAATGATGTAAGTAATTATAAAAAGGCAGCCGATCTTGCCACGGAGATTATGCAGGAAGGCAATTACAAACTTGTACCTGATATTACAAAGGTGTTTAGCTTAGAAACAAAGTATGGTCCGGAAATGATGTGGAGTTTTAATTCAAATTATGCAGATATAAATACAGATCCTCAAATCTACAGGCCAGGCCAATTAGGTGGGTGGGGCGATTTTAGAGTTCAGCGTGAGTGGGAACAAAATATTCCTTCTCAGCCAAGAAAAGATGCTTATGTATTAACACAAATAAATGGTGTTCCTTATCAACAGTGGACAAGTAACCAAACTCCTTTTATCAAGAAGTTTATGTACGATAAACAGGAGGACTTCGATAAGTATTCATCAGTTATGAATATGCCTATCATTCGTTATGCTGACGTTTTATTGATCTTTGCTGAAGCAGAAAATATGGCTAATGGGGGTCCTACACAGGCAGCAGTGGAGGCTATTAACCAGGTAATAGACCGGGCTAATGGAAACACCATTAATGCTGCACATCCTAAGTTGACTACAGCTATGACAAAAGAAGCTTTTGATGCAGCGGTTATTGAAGAACGAAACCAGGAACTCTGTTTTGAATTTGACCGATGGTTTGACCTGGTAAGAAAAAGAATTTTAAAAGAGAAGAGCATTCCAACAATTCAACAAAATTTTTCTGATGCTGATTATTTGTTCCCTATTCCTGATAATGATGTTCAGTTAAATCCTTTAATAACTCAAAACCCTGGTTATTGATACGGACTTTAAAACGGGATTTACATTTTTAAATAATTCAAGTATAATAGTGGGTGTGCTATAACTATAGTATTGTTGCTCTTAGTATAAGAAATTCATCATTGGACTACTAAGTTATCATCTATTATTTGCATAGAATAGCGGTAGTCTTAACATAGATAATTTATGTAACCTTCACTTACTATTGTAAGCCTAATCATTAGAAAAAAATAATAAGTTGATTATAAATTTAAAAACTGCAGAAAAGAGAATGAACCCCTTTTTTCTCATCCCTACAAAGAGATTATCAGCTCGTCTATTGTTCATGTTTATTTTCCTCTGCCTGTTGTTAATTTTTGAGGAAAGAGTATTAGGGCAAGCCAATACAGGTGCAAACGAGATTAAGGACAACAAAGTAATAGCCGGTGATACTTTGACGATATGGGCAGTACCTGCAGAACAGAAAGTTCGTCCCAGTGATAGGGTTGAAACTAATAATCCTATTTGGTCAAAAGAGAATAAAAAAATCAAGGTGGCCGGAGCAGGCAATGAGCACGTTCCTTTTCAAGTGGTTATTACCGTTCCGGTTCCGGCAGGACGTAAGCCAAAAGCCCCTGCCGGTTTTTTTATTAAATCATCTGACTTTACTTCTAAGCAGGGAAAAAAAATTTCTCAGTCTCAAATAAGTTTTTTTCTTGAGCACTATATCATGCTCTACGCAAAATCAAGTCCCATTGGAGAAACAGGTTATTGGCCTGATGCGCTTGCCCCTATTAAGGAACCATTTAGCATGGCTGCTCAATATGCAGTAGTGCGCAATCGCCCCATTTGGGTTGATGTTTCAATCCCATCCTCCACTCCGGCGGGAACCTACACCGGTACTATTACAGTTACACAAAATGGGGAGCGTGTTGAGACTCTAAATGTTGAAGTGGAAGTTTACAACTTCTCTCTTCCGGATAAAACACACCTGATTACTTACATGAATGTTTCTAAAGGATCTCTGGCGAACTTTTATCATAAGGAGGCTTCTTCAAAAGAAATAGATCAACTTACACAAACCTATTACGAATTCCTTTATGCACATCGTATGGAACCCTGGTTTAATGATCAGCTTGAACC
>MWYU01000444.1 GCA_002050375.1 Chitinophagales bacterium 62-2 | reverse complement strand
GTTTGTTATAACGTCTGCTTTAATCCGCGTTTTTGAGATTACTGCCGGTGCTTTTGTTTGCCCTTCAAATGCAGGTTTTTGATTCCCTATTATGTCCCGGGTGGGCAGCGGCTTACCGGCTACTGCAGGCACATCCGGCGGTCTTGCACCTCCTACAATAATACCCATTGCATTTCTGGTTTGTGCAGATATATCGTTTTCAACGATCCAAATCAATAACAATAAAACGGGCAAACGGGTAAAGCTTTTATAAAAGAAATTTGCTGAGAAATACTTCATTTTTCTTGTGATTTGTCCGTTTTAAAATTTGATAATTTTCATCATAAAAGTTTTCACTGTCACAGCATTTTCTTTCATCTTATAACAATTATTCGTAGCCGGGATTTTGCGGGAATATGGAGCGATTGTTTATTAATTCTATCTGTCTTAACGGTATGGGAAAAACAGTCATGTAAGGCTTCATTCCAAAAGGCGACATAACGCTAAGTGCCCGCCCCGTTCTAACAAGGTCAAACCACCTGTGACCTTCCAGGTATAATTCAAATCGCCTTTCCTGGTATATTTTTTCACGGGTATCATTTTGCGTTAAGTTGGTAACTCCTTGTAAACCTGCCCTTGTACGTACCTGGTTTAATAAAGTCAGGGCTTCGGTGGTTTTACCGTTTTCATTCAATGCTTCTGCATACATCAATAAAACATCGGCATAGCGTATCACTTTCCAGTTTGCTTTACTGTCGCCATTAGCTTTTAGCGGGCCCATATATTTTTTTGTAAATGAGGTGACACCTGTAGTAGATAGGGGGATAAATGTTCCGTTAAGCCCAATGACACCTTTGGCAACTGTAATATCTTTTCGTAAATCTGTAGAATCAAACGCAGCAAATAAACCTGCAGTAGGATTGCCGGCACTTCCACCTTGTGCACCGGGAAGAATACCATAAATTTTAGCTAATTCGTCTACCAGTGGTTTACCGCCAAACTGAAATTCGAGGGTAAAGGTATTTGTGAAGTTACTGCCCAAACCTAACCCTCCATCCAGGTACTCGATGTCGAAAATGTATTCGGTATGGTGTTCATTTTTGTTGTAATCAAAAAGGTCATTAAAATTTTTTAAAAGGGCATAACCCATCGTTGTTACTTCCTTTAATTTCGCTTCAGCTTTTATAAAATCTTTCCTGGTTAAATATACTCTTCCAAGTAAAGCTTTGGCTGCACCTTTGGTAGCTCTCCCAACGTTGGTGCCGGTATAACTTAATGGTAACTTATTTTCCGCATCCATTAAATCACTGATGATAACCTCATCATAGATCTTATCTACTTTTTCGCGTCCTGTTTTATAAGCATCTTCAATGGTTGTACCGGAAGTTATCATCGGCACATCTCCAAATATCCTTACTAAATCAAAATAGGCAAGCGCTCTTAGAAACTTTGCTTCTCCAATATGCCGTGCTTTATTTTTTACAATGGCAGTGTCAGCTTTTTCAATATTAGTTAATACGGTATTTGCCCGGTTGATGATATTATAATAATCTCTCCAGCTATTTCTCAGCACGGCATCATCGTTATCCATGGTAAAGTTGTCTATGCGTATCAGTTCAAGTCCATTGGCAGGATCATGCTTTGTATCATCTGCACGCAAATCACCATATTGCCAGAAACTTTGATAGGGCGATCTAAGTCCATTGTAAATACCCACCACTGCATCCTGGTAGTCTTTATCTGTTTTATATAAAACATCGGAACTTACCGTTGATATAGGGTTTAATTCTATAAAGCTCTTGCTGCATGCCGTAAAGAGAAAGGATGTTATTATAACAGGAATAATTTTTTTCATTTTGTATGTTTTATAGGTTCAATCAAAAAGATATATTCAGTCCAAACAGAATGCTTTTTGGCAGGGGATAATCATTTAAATCTATTCCCGGCGTTAATGCATTATTGCCATTGCTTACATCAGGATTGAAACCTGTATTTTTTGTGAAAATAAAAGGGTTGGTAGCATTAATATAAAACCGTAAAGAATTCAAATACATCTTTCTTGAAATACTTTGAGGCAGTAAATAGCTTAGAGTAATGTTATTGATACGCATGTATGTGCCATCATCGAGCCAGCGCTGGCTATACTCGCCCCGCACATTGCCGGTAGGCGCATCGTTAGGTCTGGGTGTATTGCCATCACCCGGGTCTTTTTCAGACTTCCAGTAATTGACCTGCGAGGCTGCATTTCTGAACCGTGATCTTGTTGCAAAAGTTGACCTTCTTGTTACACTAAGTATTTGGTTTCCGTGAGAGCCCTGAAGGCTTACACTTAAATTAAAGTTTTGGTATGCAAAGCGATTGGTCATTCCATAATAAAAGTCAGGGTATGGAGAACCCATGATGGTTTTATCCAGGCTATTTATTATTCCATCAGGCTTACCATTTGGGCCGCTTACATCCACAAATCTTATGTCTCCCAATCTTGACCGGCTGGCAGTACCCGGACTGAAAATAGGGCCTTTATCCAACTCTGCCTGGTTCATAAAAACACCATTTGTAAGCCAACCATAAAACATACCGATAGGCTGACCAATCATTGTTATATTTCCTCCTGAAATAATTGGGTCACCTTCCGGTCCTAATTTTACTACCTTATTTTTATAAGTTGAAATATTAAAATCGGTAGACCAATCAAACTTACTTTTTACGTTTACTGTACTTAATACAAATTCCCATCCTGTATTATTCACCTCCCCTATGTTTCGTAAAGAGCTGCTAAAGCCTGTGATATCCGGAATATTTACCAACAACAATAAATCTGTATTTCTTGATTTAAAATGGTCAACGGTAAGCATCAGTCTTTTGTTAAAGAAACTTGCATCAACACCTGCGTTGATTGACTTTTGTTTTTCCCATGTTAATGCAGGATTGGCAAGTCTTGCCGGAGCAAACCCGCCAACCGGCACTTCGTTAAATGGATATTTAAAATAATTAATCGTACTGAAGTGTTCATAATTTCCGATATTATTATTTCCCGTTTCACCATAGCTGGCTCGTAGTTTCAGCTCGTTTAAAAAGGAAAGATTTTGTAAAAACTTCTCATCCGAAATACGCCATGCAAGGGCGGCAGAAGGAAATACGCCGTATTTTTTATTAGCACCAAAACGGGATGATCCATCCGTTCGTATAGAAGCAGTGACGTAATATTTGCTGTTATAGTTATAATTAATTCTTCCAAGATAAGAAACGAGCGACCATTCATAAATATCAGAAGAACCATTGCTGATTAATCCACTCACCGCACTTAATGTGGGCACGAGGTTATTCGGATAGTTATTGCTGTTTAAGAAATTAGATTCTCCTCTTTCTTTTTGTGCGGTAAATCCGGCAAGCCCCGTTAATGCGTGCTTACCGAAGGTTTTATTATAGTTGAGCGTGTACTCTGTAAGCCAGTTGGAAATTTGCATGGCATTATCA